>JAYUIP010000404.1:0-20312 GCA_043765945.1 Arcicella sp. | reverse complement strand
ATTGCTTAAATTTACTTTTCAAACGCCATTGCACCAGCATTCCTATGCCTGCAAAGATTAATGAGATAAAAAAGACTCCGTACATAGTTCTAAATTTGTTTTATTTTTTCTATTAAACTGGTGGTTGAATAACCTTTCACCAAAGGAATCGTTTTTACTGCTCCTCCTTTACTTATAACAAAATCTGCCCCTACAATAGTTTCAAGTGAATAATCATCTCCTTTCACTAAAATATTGGGTTTAATTTTTTTAATTAACTCCAAAGGTGTTGGTTCATCAAAAAGCACCACACAATCCACAAACTCAAAGGCTGACATCATTCTCGAACGAGCATATTCGTTCACAACGGGACGGGTCTCACCTTTCAATCGTTTCACGGAGGCATCCGTATTGAGTCCTAAAACCAATTTATCTCCCAAATTACGAGCCTTTTCCAAATAATCAATATGTCCTAAATGAACAATATCAAAACAGCCATTCGTAAAGACAATTTTTTTGCCTTCTGACTGCCATTTTTCCACTTGGTCACTTGCGGTTTTGAGAGTATGTATTTTATTTTCAGTCATTCTATTAGGCTATGGTCAATATTCATGGTAGGACTTTGAGTCATGCCATGAATTATAAAACTCCTATTTTCTTCTTTTTAACAAAAATACTAATCAAAAATATCACCGCCCCAACCACCAAAGTTACAAGCATTTGTGAACTTTGAACGAAAGTTGCCAACGTTCCTGCATCATCTTTTGAAAGTCCGTACATCGTTACTAAAACGGGTGAAACAATGGCAGTAACCGTTCCAGCACCACCAGGCGAAGGCAAAATCATTGCTAAGGCACCTGATACTAAAAACGTTAAACCCGCAATAGGAGGGAGGTCGGCAAATTTTGGAATGGCAAAGAAAAGCACATATCCCATTGCCCAATACATCAACCAAATCATTACCGAATAAAACAAAAATAATTTGGGATTTTTTAAATGCTGGATACTCAAAAGTCCATCCAAAAGCCCTTTTAATTTTTCGATAACCGTCTGAATAAGAGCGACTTCTAAAATACTTTTACGAAACATGAATGATACAATTCCTGTTAGTAATGAAACGCCAAGAATAATATAAAGCAAAGTTGAAGAACCCTTTTCACCACTTTGATTTTGAGATAATTGTTGATTTACGAACGACCAAAGTTTATCAAAATCAATGATAAAATGAACAATCAGCAAGATAAACAAGGTAATTACATCAAATATACGGTCAGTAACCACCGTTCCCAATGATTTATCCACGGGAATATTATCGCTTTTGTATAACTGACTGCAACGAGTAACTTCACCCAAACGAGGCACTAAATTATTGGCAAAATAACCTAACCAGATAGCATTATTGACATTCATGAACGAAGGTTTATAACCCAAAGGCTCCAATAACATTTGCCAACGTGCCGCCCGACTTCCATGGGCGATGAACATCAAAACCACCATCAAACCCACCCACCACAAATTGGCGGAGGAAACATCTTCCCACAATTTTGTTGGATTGATAATTCCAGAGGCAACAGAATACCAAATTAATCCGCCCCCTATTCCTAAGAAAAGGAGGTATTGAAATACTTTTTTCATTTGTTAGAGGACTAACCGATTATTACTATCGGGAAAAACTAAACGGGGCGTGTGCTCTTTGGCTTCATCGGGAGTCATTATACCGTAGGCAATAATGATAACAATATCGCCAACTTGAGCTCTTCGGGCTGCTGCTCCGTTCAAGCAAACTGTTCCAGAACCACGTTCACCCTTGATAACGTAGGTCTCAAAACGCTCGCCATTGTTGTTATTAACAATCTGTACTTTTTCGTTTTCGATAAGATTGGCAGCGTCCATCAAGTCTTCGTCGATGGTGACACTTCCAACATAATTCAACTCCGCTTGCGTGATTTTCACACGGTGGAGTTTAGATTTCATTACGTGAATAAACATAAATTGTTGTTCAAAAATTTTATAAAGTATTGATTAACTGTGTATTATGGAATTAATTATAATTTGATTAAGTATGCCAAGAATCGTTGGTAATTCATTGAAAAAGTAAAGTTTATCATCAATGTAAATAACGTTATTTTCTAATTTCAAAAATTGCCAATCCGTTCCGTTGGTTACGCAACCATAAATTGTATTAATGATTTTGCCATCCGTTTCATTGAAAATCTTTGCTCCAACCATTTGAGCAACGCATTGACCAAGACTATTTTCAATAATGTTTTGTTTTGCCTCAACCAAAGCAAATATTGGAATTTGAATGGTGTAAGATTTCTCTCCTTGGCTTAAAATAAAATCACATTCACCATTCAAACCTTTCTCAATATCTGCATCAAGATTTTCTCCTGAAAAAATGGTAAATGAATAATTATTATGATGAAGAATTTCAAGTAAAAGTGGCATTATGAGCAATTCAGACCTTGATTTTTCACTTTTAGGAAACAGGTGACTTGACTTTTCAAGCGTTTCCTTTAACCAACTACTTGGCTGTAGAGGCATTACATCTTTAAATAAACTTGTCACAACCTCATTCAAATGAGCAAGTCGTTCAATATCTTTTAATTTAAAATTGCTGTATGCCATGTGAATGAATGTTAAATAAATCAAATTTCAGATACAAAGGTATTTAGAATTTGCAATAATCAGAATTTGAGGAAACTAATAACTGATAACAATTAACCAGTAACTAACTTCACACAATTACATTATCAATCAACCGTGTTTTGCCCATGAAAGCCGCAATACACAAAGCCGTTTTTCCTTCCAAAAGTTCATTAACGGGTTGAAGCGTTTCAAAGTCTGAGATTTCAAAATATTCTACTTCAAGTCCTTCAATATTGTCTAAATAGCTGGTTATGAACCCTTTAATTAAATTTACTGACTTTTTATCTTTTAACAAATCCACTGCGTACTGCAATGCTTTGTATATTTCAGGAGCATTTTTTCTTTGTTCTGGGGTAAGATTTCTGTTGCGAGAAGACATCGCCAAACCGTCTGTTTCTCGTTGCGTTGGACAGATATTTAGCTTCAAACTATAACTCAAATCCTTTACCAAACGATTGATAATAGCACACTGTTGTAGGTCTTTTTGTCCAAAATAAGCACTATCAGGTTGAATGATATTAAACAATTTTGAAACCACAATGCCCACGCCATTGAAATGCCCAGGTCGAAATTTCCCTTCCATAACACGTTCCAAATCTCCGAAATCGAATTTTAAATTGGGCAAAGTCAAATACATATCATGAGCACTCGGAGCAAAAACTACATCACATCTCGCCGATTCAAGCATCTCGTAATCAGCCTCTAAGGTGCGGGGATAAACCGCTAAATCTTGCGGATTATTGAATTGTGTTGGATTGATAAAAATGCTACAAATGGTTAAGTCGTTGTCAGCTTTTGAGGCTTCAATTAAGGATAAATGTCCTCTATGTAAAGCACCCATCGTTGGCACAAATCCAATGGATTTGCCCTTTTTGCGTATCGTTTTTAAGTAATCTTGAAGCGTATTAATTGAATATAATATTTGCATATTTATGGTTTTTAGCGTGATTTTAGAGAATAAATAGTAGCTGGTGATTAGAGTTTTGAGTAATGATAATTTTGCGAAATTAAGTCATTTTAAGGAATGACACAATACACAAAACGCCAATCACTAATCATCATCAACTAATCACACACTAAAATGATGAAATATCCGTATAATTTTCGTAGTTTTGCATAAATTTTCACAAATACTTCTTTGCTTTGATGGTTGAGTGCTTGAAATTTTTGATGATTGGAGATGTTGATAAATTATGTTATCGGATTTGATTTTCTAAATCATTAACTAATTGCCAATACCTATTAACCAATAACGAAAAGGCTTAACACTTTTTAACATCCACAAAGCTCCTAACTACGACAACAATGTCTAAATTGCGTATCCTTTACGTTGCCAGTGAAGTTGACCCATTTCTTGCTGTGACTCCAGTTGCTGATTTCATTAGAAAACTCCCTTCTGCTATGCAGGATAAGGGGTTCGACATCAGGATTTTAGTTCCACGTTTTGGCTTAATTAATGAACGCAAAAACCGCCTTCATGAAGTAGTAAGATTATCGGGTTTCACCGTTCCAGTGGGTGATGCTGATATGCCCGTAACGATAAAAGTAGCCTCTTTGCCCTTAGCAAGATTGCAGGTTTATTTTATTGATAACGAAGACTATTTTCAAAGGAAATACGTTTTTACGGACAAAGAAGATAAGTTCTATGATGATAACGATGAAAGAGCCATCTTCTTTTGTAAGGGTGCTTTGGAAACCGTTAAAAGATTGGGATGGTCGCCCGATATTGTGCATTGTAGCGACTGGATGAGTGCATTGGTTCCTTTATATTTGAAAACTACTTATAAAAACGACGTAATTTTCAAGGACTCAAAGACAATATTTTCAGTATTTGATAATAGTTTTCCTAATAAGTTTAAGTTTGAAGGTTTGTATGAAAAAGTAAAAAATACAGACGTAACCGACGATATGTTAAGCAGTTTAGACTCGGCAGATTATAACGGTTTTATGAAAATCGGTATTCAATATTCCGATGCCATCATCATCACAGACGAAGAAGTAACAGAGAAATTTAACACTATTTTTAATGAATTACCTGACAAAACATTTAAGTATATTCCCCAAACCGACATCGACGGTTTCTATGATTTCTACACAAAATTGGTGGGTGAGTAGAGGGCTGTTTACGAGTTTAATTCTTTCTTTTTGCTTGTTTTTGTCATCCTGCGAAGACCCACAAGAAATTGGCTCAGAAGTTTTCGTGCAGGATATAGGTGTGCTTTTTACAGACACTCTTACGGTTGATGCGTCCACTGTTTTGGTGGATTCGATTGTTACAAGCAACACCGATAATCTCTTAGTTGGACGATACACAGATCCTACTTTGGGATTAGTAGAAGCAAGCAGTTATTTCCAATTTTCCAATAGAGATACCATTAGAACGGAATTATTTGAAAGTGATAAGGTTACAAAGTTAAATATCACGACAAAAAAGGATTTTAGATGGATAAAAACTCCGACAAAAGTAGATTCGATTCGATTGCTCTTGCCTTACACGCTCCACCAAGGTGATACCCTTCAAAAACAGACTTTTACTTTGATGCAAATTGACGATAATGCGTCCTTAGACCAGACTAAAACTTATTTCAGAACGGATAATTCACCATTATTGAAATCAACGATTTTTGGTCAATTAAAGAATATATCAATTAGACCTGTAAAAAATAAGAATGTTATCGGTGGCTCAATTCGCTTTGATACGCTCAGAATTCCTGTGACAGACCAAGCCTTTGTTAACTTTATCTCGTCTCAACGTGAATCAGCTAATAAAGATAATGCTTTGATTGGTACGGGATTCAAAAACAGATTCAAAGGTTTAGCTTTAACTTCTGAAAGTGCCAAAAATGCTGCAATTTTAGGATTCTCACCTTACAATTCCGTTATGAAAGTGTACTACAGTTATACTTACTCATACATATTAAGAAATAAGGCAAATAATTCTGACAGTATTAAGGTGACTGTTGACTCAACTAAATCTAACGACTTTTTTATTGGTAGATTCATTAATTCAGCAACTGGGGCTCCTTTGAACGCACGATTCAATAAAATTACTACTTCTCGTAGCGGAGCTTTCAGTAAATTAGTGAACCCAGGAGATATTTTACCAGCATCTCAATCTAACGGTCAAGTAGCTATTCAGTCAAAATCGGGTTTAATTATGAAGGTTCGTTTCCCCTCTTTACTGAAGTTGAAAGAACGTAGCGATATCGCTATTAACAAGGCAGAATTAATCATTGAACCAAATAGTTCTGACCATTCACTACCGAGAGACCTTGTACTAATTGAAAGTACAGCCAATAACCGACCTCTTAGAAATACAAACACAGGCTTGGGAAGTTTATCATTTGTAGCAACTGAGGGAGCTATTTCTGCTTATTCAAGTAAGAACAATTCATACATATTTAATGTAACCAGTGCTTTACAAAATGTTCTTTCAGGCAGAAGTAGAACAAACGGTTGGCTTTTGTCGAGTAATACTTTTGTAGAGGCAACACAAAGTTCTCCAAGAGGTCCAGTTTCAGGCAGAAATATTGTGAGTTCGGATATTGATAGAGCGATTATTGATAGTAAAAAGATAAAACTAAAAGTCTATTATACTTATGTAGGTAAGTAGAAATAGCCATTTAATAAATTAATCCTAAGCGGAGGTTCATAATATGAATTCTCCGCTTTATTTTTGTGGTAATATATTACTGATATTAAAATTTTACCAAAAACGAATTTCTGACAACCCGAAAATTATGTGTGGAATAGTAGCTTATATTGGGCATCGTGAAGCCTATCCGTTGATTATCAAGGGATTAAAAAGATTAGAGTATCGTGGATATGATAGTGCGGGCGTTGCACTTATGAATAACGGACTGAATGTCTACAAGAAAAAAGGGAAGGTGAAAGACC
Organism: Arcicella sp.; assembly: GCA_043765945.1. Classification (GTDB taxonomy): domain Bacteria; phylum Bacteroidota; class Bacteroidia; order Cytophagales; family Spirosomataceae; genus Arcicella. The sequence continues at coordinate 13,787 of JAYUIP010000404.1, read as the reverse complement.
TTGAAGAAACTTTAATTGGTGAAAATCTACACAGCACCATCGGAATTGGTCATACTCGTTGGGCAACGCATGGCGAACCGAACGATACCAATGCTCACCCACATTATTCAGCCAATGAAAAATTAGCAATTATTCACAACGGAATCATTGAAAATTATGACTCAATTAAAAAGAGTTTAATTAAAAAAGGACACGTCTTTCATTCTGATACTGACTCTGAGGTTTTTATTCATTTTATTGAGGATATTCAGCAAAATACGGGTTGTTTATTAGAAGAAGCCGTTCGTTTGGCGATGAAAGAAGTTGTTGGTGCGTATGCCATCGTGATTATGGATGCCAGTAGTCCAAATCAATTAATTGCGGCTCGTAAGGGTTCGCCCTTGGTGATTGGAGTAGGAGAGGGAGAATTCTTTTTTGCCTCCGATGCCACGCCGATTATTGAATATACCAACGAAGTAATTTACTTAAATGACTACGAATTAGCGGTTGTTCGTGATGGAGAGTTAACCGTTAAAAATATTGATAATATTTTGCAATCGCCTTACGTTCAGACCCTTGAAATGGAATTGGAGGCAATTGAAAAAGGCGGTTTCGAGCATTTTATGTTGAAAGAAATCTTTGAACAACCTCGCTCGGTGGCAGATTGTATGCGTGGAAGAGTCAGTGCCGATAATGGTCATTTGGTTTTGGGCGGTTTGCGTGATTACATTGATAAATTAGCCAAAGCAAAACGCATTGTTATTGTGGCTTGCGGAACGTCTTGGCACGCTGGTTTAGTGGCTGAATATATTTTTGAAGAATTAGCCAGAATCAACGTAGAAGTTGAATATGCTTCTGAATTTCGTTATAGAAATCCCATTATTAAAGAAGGTGATTTTTTGATTGCCATTTCACAATCGGGCGAAACAGCGGATACGTTGGCGGCAATTGAATTAGCGAAATCAAAAGGTGCAACTATAATTGGCGTTTGTAATGTGGTGGGTTCATCCATTCCAAGAGCCTCACACGCAGGAGCCTACACCCACGCAGGACCTGAAATTGGGGTAGCTTCAACCAAGGCTTTCACGGCTCAGGTGACGGTTTTAGCAATGATGGCAATTGCCGTGGCTCGAAAAAAAGGTACTTTACATGAAGATACTTTCAGAAGACTATTGTTTGAATTAGAACGAATCCCCTCAAAAATCGAAAAGGTTTTATTGATGGATGAGAAAATAAAAGTGATTGCCGAACAGTTTAAAGATGCTCGTAATTTCATTTATTTAGGTCGTGGATATAATTTTCCTGTGGCTTTGGAAGGTGCGTTGAAGTTGAAAGAAATCTCGTATATCCACGCAGAGGGCTATCCTGCGGCAGAAATGAAGCATGGTCCTATTGCTTTAATTGACGAAGAGATGCCAGTTGTTTTCATTGCCACCAAAGATAGTTCTTACGAAAAAGTGGTTTCAAATATTCAGGAAGTAAAAGCAAGGAAAGGAAAAGTCATTGCGATTGTAACGGAAGGAGATAAATTAATTCCAACGATGGCGGATTATACCATTGAAATTCCAGCGGCTCACGATGCCTTGATTCCATTATTGGCAACGATCCCTTTGCAATTACTGTCGTATCACATTGCGGTAATGCGGGGTTGTAATGTGGATCAGCCAAGGAATTTAGCGAAGTCGGTTACGGTGGAATAGGTTGTTAGATTTGAGGTATAAGGTCTTAGATATGAGGTGTTTACAAACTATTTTAGAGGTCAGTATATTCACTGACCTCTTTTTCTGCTCAAAAAAGCCCAAAAAATAATTATTCATAAATTCCTTATATTTGTATTATGAAATACTTACCAATTGGCATACAGACGCTTCCAAAAATAATAGAAGAAAACTATATTTATGTAGATAAAACTCAGCTTGTTCACCAATTGGTGACAACGGGTTTTGTCTATTCCTTATCACGTCCACGTCGTTTTGGGAAGTCGCTTTTGGTTTCAACCTTGAAAGAATTATTTGAAGGAAATAAACCCGTTTTTGAAGGTCTTTGGATTGAAAATCATTGGGATTGGTCTCAATCAAACCCTGTTTTACACTTTTCTTTTGACAGCATGAGTTTTATTCAAATTGGGCTTGAAAATGCCTTGAATCAAGAGTTGGATAATAAAGCATCGAATTTTGATGTAAAACTGATCTCTTCTGATTTCAAGTCAAAACTTAGATAATTAGTAGAAAAAGTTTCAGAGAAGCACGGGAAAGTAGTTTTTTTAGTAGATGAATACGACAAACCTATCATTGATTTCTTAGAAAACAGTAAAATTGATATTGGAAAAGCTCATCGAGATATTTTGAGAGAATTTTATGGCGTTTTGAAAAACTCAGAGGAACATTTGCAATTTGTTTTCATCACGGGTATATCAAAATTCTCCAAATTCTCCCTTTTTTCTCATTTGAATAATTTGAAAGATATAACATTATCGCCTAAATTTTCAACGCTTACGGGTTATACTCAGAATGAATTAGAAGAGAATTTTGATGACTATTTGGTTGAAATTGAACATAAAATGCAAATTTCACGAGAGACCTTATTACAACAAATGAAAATTTGGTACAATGGTTATTCATGGGATGGTATAAATCGAGTTTATAATCCTTTTGGAACGCTAAATTTTCTTTCAGATAAAGTATTCCGAAATTATTGGTTCACCACGGGAAGCCCCAAGTTTTTGATTGACCAAATGCACGAGAGAATAGTTTATGATGTAGAAAATACGCTCGTTGATAGCATTGAATTTGAATCTTATGACATTGAGAATGTCGGATTAATTCCGCTGCTATTTCAAACAGGATATTTGACGATAAAAGAGTTGGATATAATGACGGGTGATATGGTTTTGGATTACCCAAATAAGGAAGTTCGTGAAAGTATGTATCATTTTTTGATTAGTGATTTATCCAGAAACCCACGTCGAACTGCCACAGGACGAACCATTCAGGATATTAATAAAGCCTTGCAATCAAGAGATCTGGAGCGAGTTCGAGAAATTATTAATTCGATTTTGGCTGATTTACCTTCTGAAACCTTCATCAAACAAACCGAAGGACTTTATCATGGTTTGGTTCATGTGATTTTTAGTTATTTAGGAGTGTTTGTCACCAGTGAAGTTCACTCATCAATAGGGAGAGCAGATGCGGTTGTAGAGACGACAAACGATGTTTTTATTTTCAAATTTAAGTTCAATAAAACAGGTTTGGAGGCAATTGAGCAAATAAAAAAGAAAAATTACGCAGAGAGATATAAAACATCGGGCAAGCGAATTTTGGGTGTTGGCGTAAATTTTAATAATGACGAGAAACAGATTGATGATTGGGTGGAGGTGGAACTGTAAATTAGGTATGAGGTAGTAGGTATAAGGTCGCAAGTATATACTTCATACCTACGACCTCATACCTGAAAATTACCATTTACTCAAAGTCTCCTTGAAAATAATATTTAAGGAGATTTTTTCGTTATATTCGTGATTATCAATTTATTAATTATGTGTATTACCTAAACTTATGAAGCGGTTATTACTGACTGCATATCTTCTTACGGTATTTTTATTTACGACTAATGCTCAAAATTATGCCGATTCACTGATGCTTCACTACGTCAGATGGATTTCTACGGATTTGGGTAATGGCTTGACTTGGAAGTGCTATCATTTTAATCAAAAAGAATTATTTGCTTCCAATCAGCACGTCAGCATTCTTCAAACGCAACTCAATAACAAAAACCTCAAATTTGCTCTGGGGTCAGCCGATAATTACGTTCCCGAAGGCGATACCCTCCGAAAATTAAAACTTACGAGTACGATTGCTTTTGAAAATTATGCTCTTGTTGCAGTTAATGGAGGTTTTTTTAACACAAAAAGAGGAGGCTCAGTTGATTTTTTGAAGATAAATAAAAAGATAATAGATTCTGCCACTTACACTCCCAATAAACCAATTCCCGAACACAGCATGGCAGCCATCACGATTGATGATAATCATTTCAAAATTGTGAAAGGTGGAGCAAAATTATACTGGGAAAAATCTTTACCCCAAGCCAATATTTTAGTGACGGGTCCTTTATTGTTGTTTAGTAATGAAGAGCAAGAACTGAAAAATAATCCTTTTAATAACAACCGCCATCCAAGGACTTGTGCGTGCGTAACGAATGATAATGATTTATTACTAATCACGGTGGATGGCAGAAACGCCTTGGCACAAGGCATGAATTTGCATGAACTGGCGTATTTATCCAGAATGTTAGGATGTAAAGATGCTATTAATTTAGATGGTGGAGGTTCAACCACGATGTACGTTAAAGGACAACCGTTTGAAGGAGTTGTTAATTTCCCCTGTGATAATAAACAATTTGACCACTTGGGTGAAAGGGCGGTTAGTAATGTATTGATGATTTTGAAGAAGTGAGTTTGATTTTCGGTGTTTGTTATTAAACAGAAAAGCCGTTCCAGATTGTTTGGAACGGCTTTTCTGTTTAATTCAATTATTTATTTACATACACAGTTAAAGTTGGAGTATATTTCGTTGGATTTTTTAAATCCGTAGTGAGTACACCTCTAACAATAAAAGTAAGAATTCTACCAGGGGTGGTTCCTGTGATTGTTGTTGAGCTAAGTGCTGGGACAACTCCACCTAAAATTCTCGTAGCAAAAGGCACAGAAATTGAACCAGTTGTAAAAGTTGGAATTGGGACTGCTATAAAAGAATTATCAGTATTTTTATAGCCAACACCAGTTGCAATTGTAACTCCATTTACCGTGAAATCTGCGGATGTCGAATTTGGGATTAAGTTAATGACTCTCACGTATATACTTTTTCCAGAAGCAACAGGAAGCTTATCTTCCAAGACCAAAGGAGTATAAGTAGGAGCAATGCCCGTAGCAAATACTGAATAAAATTTTCCCTCCTCCACGTTCAATTCAGCCGCTATACCTGTGGCATTATTTAAAGATGGGACTACCACGCTGATTTTTGCTTTACCAACTGGAATCGCTGCATACTCAGCCGTTGATGGATATGCATTTCCAAACGTTAATAAAGCGGGAGTTGCTCCAACGGCAGTATTTACGCCCGAAAACTTTCTATCATTTACGTAAATATCAATTCCTGCCACGTCTGGTGCAGAGTGAATAAATTTAACTTTTCCCCCTGTTGCAGGTGCGTATATGGCAAAAGAATTCGTTTGATCTCCGCAGGCTGACATTATAAAGAATGTACCTAAGAGTGCGAAAATTGAATGTATTTTATTTTTATGTTTCATAACAGTTTTATCTAAAAATGAAAAAATAATGTGATTAGTTGTTTCAATAACCCCTGACCACTAAATCCTAAGCCCTATTTATGGTTTCACAAACCATAACTCTTTGGTATGATAATCAGGATCGTTTGCCCCAAATTTATCCAAAGATGCTCTATTCCAAACGTATTCAGAATTGAATCGTGGACGAACTCTTTGTACTAATTTACCATTATTTTCAGTAGCTACGAATCTTACGGCAAATCCTGTATAAACCAATGGGTCATACTTATATCTACGTAAATCAACCCAAGTTTCAAGGTTTCCGTGTCCGTACATTGCGATAAATTTCTGACACATAATATCACTCAATGTCAAATCTGCACCCGTTTGTTTGATGGCTTTACTGGCTAAAAAATCGTTTTTGGCAGTTGCTGTAACGCCTGCAAAATCACAATGAGCCGCTATTCCTTTTTTAAACGCATCCAAAGCCATTGCTTTATCTCCTTTTCTAAATGCTGCCTCAGCTTTAATAAATTGTACTTCTGCGTAAGTAAAAATTGGATAAGCCGCTTTATTAGCATAAATATATTTTCCAGCTGTAACATCATTTGGCGATTTTCCAACCAAAAGTGCTGGCTGAACTCCCCACAAAATAGGAATACGTTTTGGATTATCCGTAGGTGAAGCATTTGGATCTGAATTTCCTGGACTCGAACCTCTGAATATGCCATCAGTACTTGCCGTAAACATCAAGGGCAAACGTGGGTCTGTTACGCCGTTAAATACTCGTCCGTCCAATAAACTAATACTAAAATCAGTTTGGCGGAATGCTTGCATATTGTCTCTTAATGGTCCAAAGAAATTAGCATCGGTTGTGCTTGTGCCAAGGTTTGCGGTATTGAAATTATCTGCATTTGATGACAAAGCCTTATCACAATATTCAATCACTTTATCAGGAGCATAAACCGATTTATTGCTTAAATGATTAGCATTTCGGGCTAAATTGGCATAAACGAATTTCTTCCATTTATCCACATTTCCACCGTAAACCTTATCTCCACGAGAAAGTGTTCCTATTCCTCCACCCGTTTTATTCAAATTTTCTAATGCCTCATTCGATAACCGAACCACTTCGGCATATACATCTTCTTGCGAATCGAAATCAAAAACGTAGCGATTTGGCTCCCATGCTTGTTTCAAAATCATCTCACCGTGCCAATCCGTAGTACTTTGCCACGACCACGCTCTGATAGCTTGAACGGCTCCGATATAATCCCATTTTTGTTTTGGTAAAGCATCGGCAATAATCAAATCAACGTTTAAGCCGATAGAGAAATAATGTGAACGCCATTTCTCTCCACCCGCATCACTACTCGAAGCATAACTGTGAATATCCCAAGTGTTTCCACCAGCAAATGATGACCACATCTGTGTATATTGCCCAGCGAAACGACTGTCAAATTGTTCTCCACGAGCCATCTGAGCAAAAATTGGCGGTAATAAAGCGTATCCTTCCGCAACCTGTGGATTGCTTGGGTCTTCATTAATGTCTAAATATTTCTCACAACTACTAAATGTAATTGCAGTGAATATTAAAAGAATATATTTTATTTTTTTCATGTTGAATGTATATTTTGCAACCACATAGAAATCATAGGAACATAGATAATTTTAGAAAATATTGATTTTACTTTTCTGATTATCTAATATTTACGAAAAATGCGGTTTGATTTATTTTAGAACGTAACGCTAAGACCTGTACTAAATGAACGTGGTAATGAAATTGTTCCAAAATCAATACCAGCGGCTCCAACTCCCAGAGATGAAGCTGTTGTTCCGTTCACACTTGGATCTGCACCTGTGTAATTCGTAATCAAAAATAATTCAGTTCCTCTCACGAAAACAGAAGCATTTTTAATGAATTTAACACTGCTTAAAAACTTTTTAGGAATGGTATAAGATAGATTTATATCTCTCATTCTTAACCAATTAATATCACGTTCAACAAAATCAGATTCAGCCAACGAACCATAAAAACCTTGACCTACACTTGTAACAGGATTTATCTGAACCGTGTTTGGCGTTGGCGTTCCTGTATTTTCGTAACCATCTCTCAACACACCCTTGTAAATGATTGGTGTATCTCTATCCAAGGTTTTTGTGCTAATACCTCTTTCATACAAAAACATCGCTGTTCCATTAAAAACATCTCCACCTTTACGAATATCCAAAAGGAAAGAAAGATTAAAGCCCTTGTAGATGAACGAGTTACGTAAACCAATAGTGAAATCTGGATTACGGTCGCCAATTGGAAGGAAGTTTGTATTTTTAATTGGTAAACCCGTTGATGGATTAATTAATACATCACCCACTTTGTTTCTCAAATAACTAAATCCACCAATTGATGTCGCCGAACCCGCCCATTGTTGATAGTACTCCAAATTATCAACTGTTTTGAAATAAGATGATAAATCAGCAACGAAAGCACTGGCACGAGCATTGTTATAAAGCCAAGTATCTGAATTATAGTATTCTGCCACATCAGCTGGAAGACTTTTTACAGAAGTTTTTAACTTTGAAAAATTCAAGTTAATATCCCAAGAAAAATCTTTCGTTTTCACGGGTGTACCAGTTATTTGTAGTTCAACTCCGTTATTGTTAAACGTTCCCCCATTTAACAAGGCAAGAATAAATCCTGTTCCATAGCTCAAACGTTGAGAAACGATTTGATTAGAACGCTCATTACTGTAAACGGCAACATCAATCCCTAAACGTCCTTTAAAGAAACGTAAATCTGCTCCTAATTCGATTCCAACGCCTCTTTCTGGTTTCAAATTTCTATTACCACCAAAAACTCCGTAGGCAAATCCACCGTCAGTTGTTGTTTGAGGCACGAGTGTTGATTGAATTTTATAGGGTAAATAAGGGTCTTTACCAGTCTCAGCGTATGAAGCACGCAATTTACCGAAAGATAAAAATCCTATTTCCTTAATGGCAGGAATTTCAGTAAAGATGAAACTTCCACTTACGGATGGATAGAAGAAATCATATTTCTCTGTTCCTACTAATGAAGATGACCAATCATTTCTACCCGTCACTTTTAAGTAAAGTGTCTCTTTGTAATTAAAGTCGAAACTGGTAAACACACTTTGTAAACGTTTTTGAAAAATGGATGTTTTTGCTCTTTGCGTAGTTACGTCGGTATTGTTGATACTGTTAAATTCAGGAAGAAATAACTTTTCTCCGTAAATCGCATTAGTTTCTGTTTTAGTATCATCAACCGAAGTTCCGAAAAGCAAAGACCCATTGAAATTCCCGATGGTTTTTTTTGCAGTTGCTACCAAGTTTCCGTTAAAAATTCTTCCTGCGTCAATGGCGTTATCAATGTAACCTTTTGCAGTTATTCCATTTGTTCCACCTAAACTATTGCCACTACTTGATTCTGGACTGATTAATAAGTTTAAGTTTGTCGTATAACTATCAACGCCAAAGCGTGCTGTTACATTTAACCAAGGTTTTACATCAGCACTTAAAGAAATATTTTCTGTAATTCTGATAGTACGTTCTTTATTTTGATTTTTATTTACAAGAAAAAAAGGGTTATCAAATTCACCATTATCAGCGGCTACTAATCTTCTACGAGTTCCGTCTGGATTAAGGTAAATTCGCATATCGTCGTTTGAAGGCCAAGCTAACGAAGCAACGTATAAACCATTGGCACCACGATATGCTTTTGAAATATCAGAACTTACCAAAGAAAATGTGTTCGTTAAAGTAACTCCTTTTGCCAGTTCAGCACTACCTGTCAAACGAGTTTGCAGTTGTGTCATTCCCGTGGTTGGCACAACACCTTTTTGATCAGTATATGAACTTGAAAAGCGATAAGTAACTTTCGGTGTTCCTCCATCAATACTTAGATTATGACGTTGCAACGTTCCTGTCTGAAAGAAATTACCAGCGTTATCAAACTGTTGATTAGAAGGATTTTCTGAATATTTTGGTCCACGAAAACTTAGAGCCGTTGGGTCAAGAACACCGTTTGCACCCCTTGAATAAATTTTTTGGGTTTCTACAAATCGATAAAGGTTTGATACATCAAAAGAGTTACTGTAATTGATTTTTGTATTTCCTTGTTTTCCTTTTTTTGTGGTAATAATGATAACACCACTTGATCCTTCCGAACCATAAAGTGCTGCCGCTTCAAGACCTTTCAAAACCGTAATACTTTCAATATCGTTCGGATTTAAGTCTCCCATTCTACTCATATAATCGTTTGAACGGTTAGGTCCATCCGTAACTGAACCAGCTTGCGAAAATGTGCTGTTACTAACTGGTAAACCATCAATTACAAAAAGTGGCGAGTTATTTCCACCGATTGATGATGCACCACGCAACTGAATTTGTACCGAAGAGCCTGGCAAACCCGTTGATGGAGTCATCGTTAAACCTGCCACACGACCGCCCAAAGCAATTAAAGCATTGCCACGACCAGTCTCAGCAATCTCATCTCCTTTCACTTCTTGGGTTGCATAAGTTAAGCCTCTTTTCTTTTCGTTAATACCAAAAGCCGTTACCACAACCTCATCCAAAGCGGAGGTGGCATCACTTAATTTTACGTTGATGGCTGTTTGACTTCCAACTTTCACTTCTGTTTTCTCAAACCCCAAAGAAGTAAAAATTAGCGTTGAATTGTTGTTTACCGAGATTTTGTAAGTTCCATCCGCTGCCGTTGTTGTCCCTCTCGTGGTTCCTTTCACGATAATACTCGCCCCTGGGAGCGGGGAATTGTCATTTGAGCCAGTAACCTTTCCAGTTATCTGTCTGTCCTGCGACCAGCCTGTATGGGTGGCGAATATACCGACACATAGGAAAAGCCACATTAGTTTGTTTTGTATTAGTTTTTTCATGAATAAAAAATTGGTTGTTAAATGAAGCTATAAAATTGATTAGTGAATTAATATACTAAAATCGTAATTTTTTGTTGAATTATCAAGTAAAAAGCTAAAAAGGGCGAAAATTGCTCGCCCTTTTTGTGTTTAGAATTGTCTGGAAGTGGTATCAATAATAATTTAATTTGCTGGGTCAGCGGGAGTATTAGTATTATTACTCCTTTCGATGGCTGGGTATGGCATCCATGTACGGCTACGCTCCGTGGCTGGTCTTCCGAAACGACGACTATCTTCCAACGCCATGCCGCTCATGAACAACTCAATTCTACGATTACGGTAGATTTCAGTTAAGATTGCCATTGCCGAAGTTCTATCTCCTGAAAAGGCGGGTAAATCGGCTCCCATTAACCATGAATCCGTTTTCTTGGTCAATACTGAATTCAAGGCTGTAAGGGCGGCATCCAAATTATTAGCACGGGCATTTGCCTCGGCAATAATTAATGACATTTCGCCTGGTAAATAAATCGGCATTGGAGAGTTATTTGCCGTAAAAAATCCTCTTCCTCTGAAAACACCAGTCGTTGACGGGGTGCGGCTTAAAAAATAAAAATCTATTCTTTTGTCAGCTGCAACGGGGGCTAAATCGTTCGGCAAACCCATATTCAAAGATAAAGGCTGGAATACGTTTACGTTAGCAAGGGCAACATCCCAAATTGGATTACGAGTTACATCATCAAAATTCCAAGATGATCTTGACGAGGCTGTAACTTTATTTGCCGCTGCAATGGCTTTTGGATAATCTCCCACAAACAAGGCATAACGAGCAATGAGGGCATTAATCGTATTTGGAATATCTAAACCAGCTACCATTCGGGCATTGAAACTGGCTGATATTGGCGTTGCCGCAATAGCCGTTTGGGTAGATTCCAAGAGGGTAATTGCCTGACGGAATGTTTCGTCTCGGGGTACAAAGTTTGCATTTGGAGCAGTTTCAACCGTTACTTGTTGCCAGAATTGAGCCATTGTTCCAATCGCTAAGGCTCTGTAAATAGTGGCATAAGCCCGCAAACCTGATTTTAAACCTGGGTCATTTACCTTATCAAGATTGTTAAAAATCAAATCTGAATTTCCTTTGATAAGGTTCAATTGCGACCAAAGGTTACGAACAACGGCATTGTTTCCGTCAACTCCTAATCCTCCACGCAATAATTGGTCTTCATCTAAATTTCCCGCATTTAAAACTGCCAATTCTCTGGTTGTTAAGCCTCCCGTGGCAACAATGGTATAGGCAGGACTTTGGCGACCCACCGAATAACGTAGTGGCAAACCGTTTGCTAAGGCTACTAATCCATCAACGTCTGTAAGCACTTGGGTTTCAGAACCAGTACTCGGATTGAGGTACTCCTTCTGGCACGACGATAAACTCATCATGGCAACGGAAGCAAGTACGAATGATTTTACGAATATATTTTTCATTTTTTTGAATTTCGTGATTAATTAAAATGATGCTGTTAAAGACATTTGGTAAGTTCTTGGAATTGGCACATTACCGAAATCTGTTCCACGCAAACGGTCTGAATTTCCTCCTGCGTTGGTTTCAGGGTCATATCCATTGTATTTATCCCATGAAATTAGGTTACGTCCAGACAAAGAAATATTAAAATTACTCATTCCTTTGATGATGCTTGGCAAACGGTAACTCAATGCAATTTCACGCAATTTTACAAACGAACCATCATCAACACGGAATTCTTCGATGGGTCCAATCGCTAACACTGAACCACGTGGGGCTGTACCTCTTAATTCGGCTTCGATGAGTGAACCAATCCCTACGTTTTCACGAGTACGTTTGTCGGCATTAAATACACTAACACCTTGCACGGCATCCAATAAGAAACGGAAAGTCAAATCTTTATAACGAATATTTGAACTGAATGACCCCGTCCAATCTGGATTAGGATTTCCAACTACGGTACGAATAAATGTACTTCCAGAAGGCTGACCATCAACTCTTGGATTGATGGTATAATTCACTGGATCGCCCGCTGTTTGTGTTCCACGCTCACTTTGTGGTAAACCCTGTGGTGTTAATAACAATGTACCATCTGGATTACGAGCGTATATACGTCCAATAAAAATACTGGCGGGTTGCCCTTCCACAAAGGCAATACCATCCGCTGCCGTAAAACTGTTTACGATGTTTACAGTACCGCCTGGCAATTTTGTAATTTTATTTCTGTTTGAACTAAAAATAATGTTAGCATCAATTTCAAAGTCTTTTTGCTTGATAATTGAGCCTCCCAAAGTAATTTCAATTCCTTTATTTTGCATTTCACCCACGTTGTCAGTTTTGCTCAAACCTCCCACCGAAGGGGCAAGATTACGGTTCAAGACTAAATCAGTAATGTTTTGTTGGTAAACCGAAATCCCTAATTGTACACGATTTTTCAAGAACCCAAAATCTCCCCCAAATTCAATTTCACGCATACGTTCTGGGCGAACACGCTCATTGGCAAAACGAGTTCCCGCATTAAAAGCGGGTCTTCCCAAATACGGAGAAGGACCAAACTGCCAAAAACGGTCGTAAGTTCCAATGGCTGTTACTCCACCCGCATCACCCAACGAACCTCTCACTCTTGCCGTGAGATTTTCGTCTTCTTTGATAACATAAGAGGCACTTATTTTTGGATATAATTGATTAACTTCTGATTCGGCAAAAATACTCGAAGCATCACGGCGAAGGGCTGCCGTCAGGAATAACTTATTGTCATAACCAACCGTTGCTTGAACAAACTGCCCTGCTACCCAAAAGCGGTCAAGGCTATAATCCGTTGTGATAGAGCGACTTACGCCACGGGTTGTGGTTACGAATGGACTCAAATTCTCTCCACCACTGGTGATAAACTCTTTATTTTGAAATTGATAATTGAAACCTCCCACTGCGGTTAATTTTAATTTATCATTCAATTGTTTCTGGTAAGTAATGTTCAAATCTGTGTTGTATAAAGTTACTTTATTGCTGGCTTGGGCGGCAAATCCATCAGGAAATAAATTGGCACCGAGAGCCACACCCGCCGTTGCGGCTTCGAGTGCGTAAGGATAACGATTGATAGTGTTGTTTCCAGTTTGTGAATAAGAATCAATACCCGCTACTAAATCTACGCTCAAGCCAGCCAAAGGCGTGAGGTTGAACTGAATATCATTAATGGTACGACTCACATCCTGCGTGAAAACCATATCCTCAATCACAGAAAGTGGGTTAATTCTGGCTCTTTCAACTCTTTGCAATTTTCCCGAGGCATCACGATTATTCAAATCCCAAATGTTATTCGTGATGGTAAATGAGTTCACGGGACTGTAAAATACGTTTCCGTTGGGTTTTTCGTTGGATGAACTATTTGAGTAATTCAAACCGACTGACATTTTAGCCCAATTATTCAAACGTTGGTCAAGTCTCATCCTTAATCCATAACGCTGAAAATCAGTCCCTTTCACAATTCCTTGATTTTTTAAGTATGAAATAGAAGCAAAATATTGCGTTTTTTCACTTCCTCCCGAAACGGAAAGGTTATTATCATTTCCGTAACCCGTTTGATAAATTTGGTCTTGATAATCATAACGAGTTACGTCCACCAA
>JAYUIP010000403.1:0-2327 GCA_043765945.1 Arcicella sp. | reverse complement strand
TTACACCAAATCATGGATCAATTATGTTGCGAGCGAGTGGAAAATTTTGATAGGTTTTTGGTGAAGTGAATTAATAAGTTGGGTTTATTTTGAAATATTACTTTAATGAAAACAATTAAAATATACATGTTCCTATTTCTTCGCTGACCTTTCTAAGTAAGGCGAATGCAAAGGTGTTCTCACAGCCAACCCTTACCAACGTACAACTTGATACAACCAAAACGACACTCGCTCCATTTTTCAATCACACATGGTTTTGCAAGCGGGGCAACCCATCAATATTTGGGGTTCAGCAATTCCAGAAGCACTTTTTGATATCGGCTTTGGTAATATTATTCATAAGGGCTATGGTCATGTCACTCACCCACAACTGCTCAGTACCCATCGGAATAAAATCTTTTACCCGATTGGGGTACTTTTTATAATTGTGATCCGATTGAGTGGTCACCACTTTATAATGCTTCCTTTTAATCAATAAACCATTTTTTTTCATCAATTGGTGCAGTTTATCACGACCAATTTTTAACTGATGGAAAAAAAGGACGGTTTGATAAGCTCAATAACTTTCCAGAACTATGTAAGCAGGTGCATTACGGATAACACATAAGTCAATTTCCTAATTTCAATTTAACCGCTTCACTTCCCAAACTTATTTTTGCGTTATTTCTGTACAGAACTTTCTTAGCGATAGCTCCATTGGTGGTAACATTTACGGTATGATTTTCTCCAATGATTACAAAATCGGTGGAATAAGGAACTCTGCCTAAATTCCAAGTGCTACTGTTTTCCCAATTTCCCGTGATAATACTGATAACATCTGCCACATTTATCATTACAGTTTCAGATTTTGCACCCGAACACATTACGCTATTGGTAGTTTCAATACATTTTGCGTAATAATTGGTCAAAATTGTTGGGGCAATTGGCATCGAAACGAGCGAACTGTCCACCGATTTATACCACTGTAAATAATTCCCAACGCCACTTAAACATCCCAAAACAGTGAGGGTTAAGTTGTCTCCCGAAGCAATCGTAATATCATTTTGCACAACATTTGGCGTTGATGGAAGTGAATTTACCGCAACATTTACATTCACAAAATTACTCAAACAAGTGCCATCATCACATCGGACTTTATAGGCTTTATTTGTTTTAAGATTTAGTACATTCAAAGGTGAACCCGTGAATAATAATGTTGTCCCCAAGGCATCGTACCATTTAATCAATCCACCATTACAAAGTGCTGTCAATGAGGCAGTTGTGTTATTACAAATCGTTAAATTACTCGTTCCCGTTGGCAATAAAACTTGCTTGCTTTGGTATTCAAACGCTCCCATATCAATCACGCCAAATTTACGGAGATTGCCGTCTAAATCCTTGGTTGAAATATTTGCAAGGTCGCTTCCTGCGTTGAGGGCAATTGATGTACAAGGGTTCAAGTGTAAATCAGAAATCGTGGCTACGAAGGGAGTTGTCGTACTGGTCAAATTGCCCAGAACGTTGGTATAATTGGTAACGGTTGGTTCAAGAAAACTATAACTTGCCGTGATGGTGGCGTTGATTTTGAAGAAGGTTTTAACCCCTAAATTATTCCAAAAAATACAGTTTTTGAAATCTGGAAGGCAAATTCCTGGCGTACTGGTCGTACTGACTGCATATAAAACGCTTCCGTTTGTGGTGGCAGTATTATTTTCAAAACTACAATTGATAAAGGCAGGGCTTGAAATACCGCTCGTACTCCCATCACTATACACAGCACCACCATTAACGGCACTATTCTTTTGAAAAACGCAATTGGTGAAAACGGGGCTACTATTCCCTGTCGTTCCATCATTAAAAACCGCTCCTCCATTGGTTGAAGCGATATTGTTAACGAAAATACAATTATCAATTTTCGGACTACAAACCCCTGACGACCCCGAAATATTTAACATTCCACCCCCGATATTGTTGCTTGACGTTGAAACGTTTGCGTTACCAAATTGAATCGTAAATCCATCCAAAACTGCTGTGATTATGGTTCCAGTTGGATTGTTGATAACATGATAACTGTTATCGGTAATGGTCCCAACCACGCCAATATCACCACTGAGGATGGTTTTATTGGTAAAAAGATTCCGTTGAGCAAAAGTTGGAGACCCAGTATTTGGAAAGCCGCCGTAAATCGTTACGCCATTTATTAAAGTAAAGTTAACGGTTCTGTCTGTTGTGGTTGTGGGTAAATACGTGCCAGCCGCAACGAATATTTGGGTAATATTGGTGCAATTTCGGGCAGCATCCAAAGCGGTTTGTAAGTTGGTAAAAGCATTTGCCCAAGTGATGCCAGT
>JAYUIP010000402.1:0-6651 GCA_043765945.1 Arcicella sp. | reverse complement strand
AATATAAAAATAACGAAAATATAACAAAAAAAGGTTATAATTTAATTATATAAATAAAAGAAATTTTTAATATTTTATGGCAAGAAAAGTGCATGGTTTTTGTTCACTTCTACACAACCGAACAAATGGTTAGAATCATTCACACTAATTTTTAACGTAAGAAAAATGAAGTTTAAAAAAATCACTCTATTAAGTTTCTTTTCCATTTCTATCATGGCTTTTACCGTAAAAGCACAGGACACACAAACTGACAACCACCAAATTACGGTTGTAATTCCCAACGTTGCATTGCTGGATTTGGAAACAAGTGCAAGCAAAAATTTTTCTGCTGCCTTCACCCAGGCAACTCCTTTTGAAGCTGGTGACAAAATCACGGTTCCTGTTGCCAATGCTGATTTGTGGTTAAACTATTCTTCTATTTTAGCAGCAACTGGTCTTGGTAGTACTTCAAGAAGAGTGGATGTCAAAGCGAGTGCATTGGTTCCTGGTATCACGATTTCTGTGGTTGCCGCACCCGCAACAACGGGTTTTGGAACGAAGGGAACTCCATCTGCATCAGTTGCATTAACAACGGCGGACCAGCCAATTGTGAATGCGATAGGTAGTGCTTACACGGCTTCTGGACCAAATAATGGTCACAAATTGACGTATTCATTTGCCGCTTTAGATGCAAACTATGCCGCTTTGAAAGCTGGTAGTACCGTAGTAACCATAACTTATACTTTAGCAGACAATTAAAATGTTGAAAAAGTAGTTTGAGGCAGAATGTAGTTTTTTTATTGCAACACATTGATTCTAAGTAGATTAATTTATAAAGTTATTCCGCCAAATAACTCTCCTTTCCATTTTATGCGTCTTTAAATTTTAATATTTATCTAAACGGACTGAAAGACTCAATCCGTTTAGATAAAAACTTTAACATGAAAAAGACAAGCATCCTTCTATTATTATTATTTTTCTCAATTCAAGCATTTTCTGGCGTTGTTGTTCTTAATGGGCTAACTCATGTTCATTCATGTGAGGCTGGAAGTCAGATTAGTGGCAAAATCAGAATTAGAAATGACTCTCCCAAAGAAAATAGAATTGTTATTTATAAACAAGACTTGATATTGAGTTGCGATAACATTGCAATCTTCGAGTATAAAGAAATTAATACCAATCCACGAACCATGGGGAATTGGTTGAAAGTGAACGTGGACGAAAAAATACTTAGTCCTTATGAAGAATATGATTTGAGTTATTCGATTAATGTTCCAAAAAATATTTCACAAAAAGGTTCTTATTGGACGGTTTTGATGGTTGAGGGTGCTGACCCAATCCGTGAATCTGAAAATCAATCGCTTCAAGTGGGGTCAAAAATTCGCTATGCCATTCAACTTATTACAGAACTTGGCAGTTTTGAAAGTCCAAAACTTCAATTTGAGAATGTTGAATATAAAAAAGGCGGAAACGCAACCTCCAATAATGTCGTGCAAGTAAAGTTGAAAAATACTGGACATTATTCAGCTCAAACCAAAGTTTTGCTTGAAATCTACGATTCAAAAGGCACAAAACTGAAAGTATTTCAAGGCTCCATCCGAAGAATATATCCAAACCTTTGTAATATTTTTGAATTAGAAATAAAAGGCTTACCGAAAGGGATTTATGATGGAGTTATCATTGCCGACAATAGCAAAGACCTTTTCGGTTCAAACGTTTCGATTAAAATTGAATAGCAAAATCCTTATTAGCTTAACACATTAAAATAATAAACCGCTCATTTATCACTTACATACTTCTTGAAAACTATCCTCCTCATATTGTCAATTGGGTTAAGTTTCGGTGCTTTTAGCCAAGAAAAACTTTCAATCGAAGTTTCTAATTACCAGAGAAAAGTCGTTCTGGGTGGTCACTTTACTTTGTATTTTCAAGTAGAAAATTCTATTAAAAATAAAAAAAATCTTCTTGATACGCTGATTCTCCCACACAATTGGTCGGTACTGACTCATAAAAAAACTGTTATCGATAGCACTCTAATACGTTATTCATACACAGTTTGTACTTCAAGAAATAATGTTTCTGGTGAATATTTTATAAATTTCAAGTTGATTTCTGGGGTTAGTATTTTGGGTTTTAAACGAGTTTCAATTTTTGTTGAAGAAATAAGTAGCTTAGAAATCATCAACCTATCTCAACATGAGTATGTGCAGGAAGGAGATGCTGTTCTGAGTAAATTTTTAATTCAAAACTCTGGAAACAAAAAGGAGAAAATAAGGCTTGAAACCAGCAGAGGGAGCATTTTGGGCGAAAAAGAATACTATTCTATTGAACCCGACTCATCACTGAAAGTTTATGTTCAACAAATTATCCCAATAACAGATCAGAACTATTGGCAAACAACTGCCGAATTAAAAGTTTACACAGATAAGCAAACAACGCCAATTCTTGGCTTTATCCAAATTCCAGTTTATTCAAGTAAAATCAAAAAAACTGATAAATATCTTCGTTTCCCCATTGATATTGGTGGAGGATATTTAGAGTATCGTTTTGGAAATCAAACAGTAAATGCCTTCCAATATTATGCAAGTGGCAATGGTTTTTTAGATTTTGAAAGCAAAAATCATCTAAGTTTTTCCGTAAGAGGTCCTAATCAGTTTGATTTACCTGCGGTTGGAAATACCGATGAATATGCCCTCTCCTACGCATACAAAGACAAGTTTACAGTTACAGGTGGTGATTTTTTATTAAGATTAAACAACTTAATGGAATTTGGGCGGTATGGAAGAGGTATTAAAATTGACCAAAAAATTGATAATATCAGTATTTCAGCATTTTATCAAAAAGCTCGTTTCTTCCCAAACCAAAAGGATGCTTTTGGGGGATTTATTCGATATAATTTTGAAAATAAAAATTCAATATCTTTAAATTTCATCTCAAAAAATTTAACATTACCTGATAAATCTTTTACTTCTAATATCGTTGGTGCTTCAATTGATATTAAAAAAGAAAACCTTCTCATAGAAACCGAAATTGGATTGGGTGAGGCTGAACGAAAACTCAGTTTGGGCTTCTACAACAAATTTTATTTACGTTTTGGCAAATTTCAATTAAACAATGAGTTGGTTTATGCCGATAAGAATTTCTATGGATTTTATAATAATTCGTGGTTATTAATAAATGGGATAAACTATGCCCTTTCAAAAAAAATTAGTTTGGGAATTAACACAAACTTTTCAAGAACTAATCCAAGTTTAGACGCAAACGTTTATTCATTTTCACCTTTCGCAACAACTTATTTGGGTTTTATATCTTACCAACTCAATCAAAAAAACTTATTCACATTCAATTTTATCAAACAAGAAAGAGAAGACCGTCAAACGCCTTCCAGATTTCATTACAAAGAAGATTTAGGGAATTTTGCTTACATATACAACGCCAACAAGTTCACCGTTAATACACAATCAAGATACGGTTTTTCTCAGAATTTATTATCTGACGATAGCCTTTCTAAAAATTTGTCGTTTTCAAATATGATTCAACCAACCGTCAGAATTATGCCTTGGATGTGGATTGGAGGCTATTTTGAACATCAACACACTCGAAAGTTTACTAAAAATAATTCTTTACAAAACTTAATTTACTACGGTGGAAATCTCAGAGTTAATTTCAAGCAAAATCTTAGTATGAACGTATTTTATCGAAATAACTATAGCCCAGACCAATTTTTTGAACAACGAACTTTCATAGACGCTTCTTTAAATTATGATACAAAACATCATCAATTTAGTTTGAGTGGTGGACAGGTTTTTTTGCCAAATGTGCCTGATTCCTATCAAAATACTTTGTTTTTTTCGGTGAAGTATATCCTAAGGTTAAACTTACCCATCGCAAAAAATAAAAAATTAGGAATGATTTCTGGAGAAGTTTTCGGCATGAATAATGGTATGTCAAAAGAAGGCGTGATGGTTCAATTGGGCGAAAAACGATTCATGACGGATGCTACGGGCAAATTTTATTTTAAGGATTTAGTACCTGACCAATATTTTCTAAAAATTGTGAGTAATAAAATTGGCATTATTTCAACCACAAAGTTCCCCATGCAAGTGGATGTGAAAGCAGACAGCACCAGTAATGTTAATGTCTCGTTCATCAAAACTGGCGGAGTGGTTGGAAAAATAGATTTTGAATACAATTCAAAAGTTCACCAAGTGGTTGATAATGACAAAGTTCCGATTGTTTTGGTTACGCTATACAACGAAAAGGAAAGCTATACTACTCAAATGAACAACAGAAACGAGTTTTCTTTTAAGGAAATGAAACCTGATTCTTGGAAAATTAAGGTGTATATGCCTGGTAGTCAGACACTTTTCACTATTCAAAATCCAGAACAATCTTTGGAGATTGAATCAGATTTATTAAAAGAAATAAATTTTAAAGTACAACCTACCGAAAGAAAAATTTATTTTTCTAATCGGAATTATAACATTTCACTTAACAAATGAAGAATATCTTTACCATAATTTTCATGAACTTAGCCATTTCGACCTTTGCTCAAACCTCCTCTAATGTTGCCATCACGGTTCCGAACATTGTATTGTTGGATATTGCACCCGACAATACGGCTTTCAATTTGAACCTTGTTGCTCCAACTGAGGCTGGAAATATTATAACAATTAATCCTGGCAACTCAACAAAATGGATAAATTTCACTTCCGCTGTTGCCACAGGAATTACCCGAAAAATTACGGCACAAGTATCTGGAACCCTACCAACAGGAATAAATTTAAAGTTAATTGTTTCAAATTATGCGGGTACAGGAGCGGGTACTTTAGGGACATCATCGGGAACCGTAAATTTGAACGGAACAGCCCAAACAATCGTAAACAATATTGGAGGAGCATTTACTGGCGACGGAGTCAATAATGGTTATAATTTGAATTACAGTCTTGAAATAAGTGATTACAGTATTTTAATGAGTGAATCAAAAACATTTTCAATTATCTATACCTTGTCAGACAACTAAAACTGATTAAACATGACCATTTAAAATGAAAAAATTACTTATTTCGATACTATGTTTATTATTTTTCTACCAAGGTTTTGCACAATCATTAACCGTGACGGGTAGTTGGATTAGAACGCTTGCTACTACAAATATTACGCAAGCTGGATTAAATTATCCCGCTGGGAATCTTGTAAGTGCTGTCAATCAAAATACGATTAGCGTAAACTCAGCTGCAAATTCCGTAGCATTTGTATCAATTCAAAAGTCTGATACTTCATGGGATTCAAGATTAATTATATCAGCCTTGAGAACGGGAACGGGAACGGGAAGTGCCAATTTTAGTACAACAAATGGTACAACAGCTTTAACGATTACAAACATTCCTCAAAGATTTTTTGAGGTAAGACCAGGTTCAGGAACCCAAGTTTCAAACATTCCAATTCAATACACCACCAGGGGATTCACGGTGTTAATGCCTGTTAAAACCTACACAACTACCATTATTTACACGGTTTCAAATTAAGGTATCTATAATCCAGAGGGTTTTGGTTTAAAAGTATTTTCAAAGGTATTCACCCCACGGGTGTTAAATTTTCGTTTAAAAACTTTACCAAAACAGGCAACAAACATCGTGTCGAAGTCTTTTCCGCCAAAACATAAATTTGCGGCTCCACCCGTCGGCATAGGAATAATGGCGTTTACTCTGCCCAATTGGTCAAGAATTTGAATTCCTAAATTAGTGGCAACGTAAACTTTACCGTCTTTATCACATTTTATGCCATCTGCCCAAGCATTACCTAAATCATCTTTGCTATGTAACCATCCAAATTTTTGTTTATTGGTGAGTGTTCCATCCGCCTGAATTTGATAAATCCAAACCCAATGCGTGGCAGATTCTGTGACATATAATTGCGTTTGGTCGGGCGTGAAAGTTAATCCATTAGCAAATTTCAAGCCCTCATCCACCAATACTTTTTCACCATTTGGACGTATCAAATACAATTTACTTGGTCTGTCAATTCCTTCAGGGGCTGTGAGATAAACGTTTCCATTCTTAGCAACAGCAATGTCATTTCCAGAAATACTATCTGCCAAAATTGTTTCGTTTTCATTCAAATCATACCTAAAAACTTTCTTTGCTCTTCCAGAAACAGTATAACGTTTTCCATCGCTTCCGAATGCAGTTCCGCTTGCCCCTTTTGAGTCCATTTTCAAAGCGTTTACTTTGCCATCAAGTTCAATTTTATAAGTGGTTAATTTAGGAAAGTCTTGAAAAAACACCTCCCCTTTTTCATTGGTAATTGTTCCTTCTGTAAAGCTATAACCCTGTCCTACTAACTCCCAACCTTGATTTTCAATAAGAATATCCTTCAAATATTGATTTTTATTTGAATAAGTTGGTGTAATTTTCTCAGGGTAGTTTTTCCATAACCAACGCATCGCATTTGGAAAAATCGCTGTGCCGTGTTTGCCATTATGTCCTCCTTCTTTCCAATCAGTTTTCACGGCATAACCCGCAAAAGTCAAGGCTCTTTCCATCATCTGATTCGCCATCCACCAATCACCACCGTAAATATTCAAATCGTTAGAACCGTCTTGCAAAAAAACTCGGATAGGTTTTGGTTCATACTTTCTAATCAGAGTTGGATAATCGTCCGCACCTCTCA
>JAYUIP010000401.1:0-2332 GCA_043765945.1 Arcicella sp. | reverse complement strand
AACTCCAAATAAAACAAAACATATTCTAAAAATTTTCACAAAATGTTATGCAAGCATACTATTTTTTGTAATTTCGTATTTCAATATAAAATCAAATCTCATTAACAATGAACGTAGCATATATTTATGATGCCGTCCGCACGCCAAGAGGTCGTGGAAAATCTGACGGTTCGCTGCACGACATTCAACCTGTGTCGTTGGCTCAACAAGTTTTGGAACAACTCCGTGACCGTAATCATCTGGATACCAGTCTGATAGATGATGTAATTATGGGTTGCGTTTCGCCCATCGGTGAACAAGGAGCCGATATTGCTCGCACGGCTGTGATTGCCGCTGGGTATAATCAATCGGTGGCGGGTGTACAAATCAACCGCTTTTGTTCGTCTGGTTTAGAGGCTGTGAACATGGCGGCGGCGTATATTATGTCAGGTCAGCAAGAACTAATGATTGCGGGTGGTATTGAATCAATGTCACGAGTAGCGATGGGGTCGGACGGTGGAGCTATGATGATGAATCCGCAATTGATAGCGGCTCATAAATTCGTTCCCCAAGGAATTTCTGCCGATTTAATTGCCACAAAATATGGCTACACTCGTGGCATGGTAGATTCGTATGCCGTTGAGTCGCAAAGACGGGCTGGGATTGCACAACAAGCCAATCGTTTCGAGAAATCTATGTTTGCCGTGAAAGACGACATCGGTATTGATGTTTTGACGTATGACGAAGGCATGAGACCCGAAACTACGGTTGAATCGTTGGGAAGATTGAAGCCTTCTTTCGAGATGATGGGACAAATGGGGATGGATAGTTTGGCTTTGATGAAATATCCAGAATTCAATGAAATTCGTCACGTGCATCACGCAGGAAACTCTTCGCAAATTGTGGACGGTTCGGCTGGTATTTTGATTGGTAGCAAAGAAATGGGCGAAAAATTGGGTTTAAAACCTCGTGCAAAAATTACGGCTTTTGGTGTTTGTGGTTCTGAACCAACCATTATGTTGACAGGTCCAGTACCCGCAACGCAAAAGGTTTTGAAGCGTAATGGCATGAATATCAATGACATAGATTTATTTGAAATCAATGAAGCCTTTGCCGCAGTACCGATGTTGTTCATGGATATTTTGGGCGTTGACCCTGCCAAAGTAAACGTAAACGGCGGAGCAATCGCCCTTGGACATCCGCTTGGAGCTACTGGTGCAATAATCCTAATGACGCTTTTGGATGAATTGGAAAGGACAGGAAAAGGAACAGGATTAGCCAGTTTGTGTATCGGTGGCGGAATGGGAATTGCTACGGTGATTGAAAGGGTTTAATTTCGGGAGAAAGGAGATTGGAGGAAGGCAATAAAGGAGTTGGAAGCCGTTGTCTGTGTCCCCACAGACGACTTAGGATAAATAACGGTTTAGTTATAACGAATGGGCGTCTAACAATTTTAGATTAGGAATACCTTGAAAATCAGAAGTATTGTGAGTAATCAACGTCAAATCATATTCCAAAGCCGTTGCCGCAACAATGGCATCAGGAATTTTAATACGACGGGAACGACGTAAAGCGATGGTTCTGATGATAATGTCTTCGGTTAAATCAAAAACAGTAGAGTAATTAACGAAAGAACGAAAAATCTCAATTTGGGGCGTGAGATAACTCAATGATTCGATACGAGTCATTATTGAAATTTGAGGATTCTCATTTACGAGCGTATCAATAAAGTCAAGACCATCGAGAGGAAGTTTCTCTCCAAAATAATCTGATAAAGTGTTGGTATCAATTAAATATCTCGTTCCCATTCGTCTCGGCTTTTTCTTACGTATTCATTAAATCTGTCTGCCTCTTCGGCTGAAATACTACCCCTAAACATATCAGAAAGTTTCCCAGGTGGTTTTGGTGGTGTTTTCTTTCTGATGATTTTGATAATATCTAAGGCTTCGAGGTCTTCCAAGAGAGCCATACTTTTATCCTTTTTCAGTTCAATTATTACTGTTTCCATGTTTAAAATGTTTTGTCAAAAATACTAAATTAAAACAATGATTTCATATAATATAAAAAATAACGTAGCTATCCTCAGCATCAATGTGGCGAATCAGCCGATGAATGTTTTAAATAGTGAATCAATAACTGCTTTGGGTGAGGCTTTGGAAAAAGCATATTCTGATGCCGAAGTAAAAGGTATTATCATTACCTCAGAACGTCCAGAATTCATTGCTGGGGCAGATTTGAAGATGATTTTGGAAAATAATGGCAAAGCTCCCGCCGAATTATTAAAACTTTCGATGGGCTTGAACAATCTTTTCCGCAAGATGGAAACCAACGGAAAACCCGTAGTTGCCGCCAT
>JAYUIP010000400.1:0-2332 GCA_043765945.1 Arcicella sp. | reverse complement strand
ATGGGCGAACCTGTGCCATTGACAAGATTTACGCCCCTGACAATCAGACGATTAAACTGACCATCGCCTTCTGCACGGGGTGGGGCTTTTTCAATTTGAGCAGTTAAAAATAGTGGAAATAAAGCGACAAATAATGTCAAGATTTGGGAGATTTTTTTCATGGTTTGTTGATTAATTTGAGGAGATGAGGTTACACAGAGAGCCACAAAGAAGGGTAATAGAGAACCACAGAGAAAAGTAGCAAATACTCTGTGGTTCTCATTTTTTTCTCTGTGGCACTTTGTGTAACCTCATTCCCTCAAAGCGATTTTAAAATATACTCTAACAAATTTAACGAAATTGTGTAAATTGCCAACCACTCATTTAACAACAATATGAACAAATTTATCCGAAACAATTTTTTAGCAATTTGCATCACTTTGGCAGTCGTTTATGCCTTCGCCAAAAAAGCCACTATTTTTCAGCAAGAACCAAAACCAAAAGTAGAGACGGTTGTACCCATTAATCAGGAGACAAACAAAATCTTTACTGATTATTGGAAAAATGGAAAAATAGAAACCACAAAATATGAATTAAAAGAAGATTCAATTTCAGTAGGAGAGGGGACTTTGACTTTCAATATTGACTACATAGAAGGCGTAAATAAAACCGATTCAATTCAAGTTTTACATTCAGATTTCACAGGAAAAATACACAAGGAAAATTATGATTATTCCGCTATGACTTCTACTTACTTACCATTAAATTTAACGCTTCGTCCTCATGCGATAAAAGTGATAAATTCCGTTCAAGAACCAGAAGGGAATTCATTTTTAGCATTATCACAAATTCCAAAATCTTACGAAATTGAATCTAAGAACACTTTTAAAGAAAAAATAAAAAAGCATTTTATTGTAGAACGTAAAAATTTAGAAGATGAATTATGGGCAAAAATTAGAATGAATCCAAATGATTTGCCAACGGGAGATATTGAGATTATTCCAAGTTTTGCTTACTGGCAATCAGTCAGAAAGTCACCCAATATTTACGAAGCAAAAGCAGAATTAAAAGATTATATAGGGACGGAATTTACGGGTAAGAAACTGCAACTATACACCTTAGATTATCCCGATTTGAAACGTAATTTATCAATCGTTTTTGAAGGAGATTTTCCTTTTGAGATTGTGGGTTGGAAGCGGGTAAGTGATGGGAAGGTAGCTATTGGGGTTAGGAAATAAAAATCCCGCATGAATCAGTTTTCTCAACTCATATTATCAGAAAATATCAATCAGTTTTAGACGAAATTGAGGTTGAGAATATTGGTTTTACTCAATTGAATGAATTACTTTTTGAGACATCAGGAGTTGTTGATTTTTTCAATGATAATGTTGATTTTGAGGACTTTAAAGAATATCTAAGTAATCAGAATTTCAAGATTGAAGCTATTTCAAGAACGGAATTTGGCGACTTTCAAACGAATAATGATTTATCTGTAAGAGTCGTAAAACGTATTAGTTCACAATCACAGAATCCTACCATTTTGTTTGAACCCACTTTTGGAGAGGGCAATTTATTGTTGGCTGGTTTACAAGAATTTAGTTCTATCGAAAAAATTATTGGGGTTGAAATTTATAAACCGTATATCTGGAAAACGAAATTTAAAATTCTTGATTATTACCTTCAAAATCCTTCAAAAAATAAACCTTCAATTATATTATATCACGAAAGTATTTTTGATTTTGACCTAAATAATCTTGCTAAAAATACGATTAACGATAAAATATTGATTCTTGGAAACCCACCTTGGGTTACGAACGCCCAGCTAACTACCTTAGAATTAGACAATTTACCAAGAAAATCGAATTTTAAAAATAATACTGGATTGGATGCCATGACTGGTAAAGGTAATTTTGATATTGGTGAATACATTACGCAAAACTTAATCAGAAATTTTCAAAATCATCAAGGGAGTATGGCTTTCTTGGTTAAGAATATTGTTATCAAAAACATTACTTTCGACCAAAAGCGAAATAATTTTTTGGTAAGAAACCTTCAAAAATATCATTTTGATGCCAAGAAAGAATTTAACGCTTCCGTAGAGGCTTCTCTATTCTTTTGTGAGTTCAGTAATAATGCGGAACAGTTCTGTCGAGAAATAAATTTAGATGAAAATAAGCCTTTCGAAAACACTTTTGGATGGATAAATAATAAGTTTGTATCCATTATGGAAGACTATGAAACTTATGCAAATATTGATGGAATTTGCCCTTTTGAATGGCGACAAGGCGTAAAACATGATTGTACGGCTGTAATGGAATTGAGAAAAGAAGGTGATTATTTTTTAAATGCAGAG
>JAYUIP010000399.1:0-6678 GCA_043765945.1 Arcicella sp. | reverse complement strand
CGGAACGGAATTATCAAGAACAAAAGATAGAATAATTACCATCAATCCTTTGAAATTGGGCAATATAAATGAAAAAAATCTTGCCGTTTATGCCGATGAAGTGATTAAGTTTTCGGATAAATTCACGGTAAATACAGGGCTTAGATTTGACTATTTTCATAACAAATATGAGGACTTATTGCTGAATCCAAACGAAAATATTGGTACGGCAGAAGCAACAATTCTATCGCCTAAATTGAATTTTTATTACACCTTCAATCCAAGATTTCAACTGTATTTGAATACTGGTAAAGGCTTTCATTCCAACGACACACGTGTAGTAGTACCGCAAGGAGGATTAGAAATATTACCCGCCGCTTACGGTTCAGATTTGGGTTTTATCTATAAACCATTTCCTAAACTATTGATAAACAGTGCTTTATGGTATTTATGGTCGGAACAAGAATTTGTGTATGTGGGTGATGAAGGCGTTGTTGAGCCAAGCGGACGTTCACGCAGATATGGAATTGATGTTTCGGTAAGGTATCAATTAACGAAAACATTATTTGCCGATATTGACTTAAATACCGCAACCCCAAGAGCCGTTGATGAGGAAGCGGGGAACAATTTTTTACCGCTCGCCCCAACCTTCACAACCGTTGGCGGATTGTCGCTCCAAAGTCCTACTGGATTTAGTGGTTCAATCAGATACCGATACATTGCCGATCGCCCAGCCAATGAGGATAATTCAGTGATTGCAAAAGGATATTTTGTGAACGATTTGCAATTAAATTATACCAAAGGAAAATACAATGTAGGATTATCAGTCCAAAACCTCTTTGATGTGCGTTGGAAAGAAACGCAGTTTAATACAGCAAGTAGATTGCAAAACGAGGCTGAAACGGTGGAAGAAATACACTTCACGCCTGGAACGCCATTTTTTGGAAGAGTAAGTTTGGCTTATTCGTTTTAAAATTTTACAGATATTATATCGTTAAAGTAGGCTTCGTCATTAACGAAGCCTACTTTTTTTATGTTTGGATTTTAATTCAAAAAACGTAATTTTATCAAACATTTTTTAGACACAAAATCTTCTAACATTATATTAAAGCCGTACATTAATATTTATTCCTTTTATATTTTTGTTAAATTATTCCCCTCTAACCCGTTTTCTTGATATTGTGCAATACAATCTGCTTAAATTAAAAACTACTATTTTTATTAAGTGGAAAAATTTTAAATAGTTTATTTATAAGGAGATTTTAATGAAAATGAATAAAAATATAATTGGTTCGTAATTTTTCCGATTGTACTTTTGTAACCCGAAAAAGGGTAAAAATTGAATTTTGAAGCTAAATCTAACTTATCATCAGTTAAAAATCCTTTGAAATTCCTATCATTTTTTTGAATTTAGTTAGCGTAATTTTATATAAATGTTCTGTAATAAAACGATTATGACAATCATGAAACGCTTGAAAAATGTTTCTTTAATAGCAATCTTAGGTTTTTTTGCTTCATTCGCAAGTGTGAATGCACAAGACCTTGCTGAGGGTGAACAAATTTACAAAAACAACTGCTCAACCTGTCACGCAGTAACTGACGAAGTAGTAGTTGGTCCTGGGTTGAAGGGTATTCTTCAAAGAAGATCAATTGAATGGATTATACCTTGGGTGAAGAATCCAGCTGCCGTTATTGCCTCGGGCGATAAATATGCAGTCGATCTGTATAATAAGTACAACAAGGCACAAATGACTGCCTACCCAGGGTATTCAGCGGCACAAATCACAAGTGTAATTGCTTATGTTGATGCTCAAGCTGTTGCCATTGCCGCACCAGTCGCAGGTGTTGTTGGTGCAGTCGCTGGTGTTCCTGCTGCTGGTGCATCAAATGGTGGCATGATGGAATATATCATGATTGCATTATTAGCAGTAATGGTTTTAGTATTAGTTGCCTTGTTATCAATTGTTACGAGTTTGACAAAATTATCTACCATTACCCCTGATTCACCAGAAGCACAAGGAATCCCATTATTGCAAAGAATTGCCGAAAATGCCAAGAAATTAACAACAAATAGTGCTTTTAAAACGGGTGCTGCTTTATTAATTACTTTATTAATTGGAAAAGCAACTATTGATTCAGCTTATGGAATCGGTATTCACAAAGGATATGCTCCTGAACAACCTATTGCGTTCTCTCACAAACTTCACGCTGGTCAATACGAGATTGGTTGTAACTATTGTCACACAGGTGTTTACAAAGGGAAAGGAGCAAATATTCCCTCTGCGAATATCTGTATGAATTGCCACAACGCCATCAAGCGTGAATCCCCTGAAATTCAAAAAATTTATCGTTCCCTTGAAAAAGACGAGCCAATTCAATGGGTTCGTGTACACAATATTCCCGATTTAGCTTATTTCAATCATGCTCAACATACAAACGTGGGTGGATTGGAATGTACTAATTGTCA
Organism: Arcicella sp.; assembly: GCA_043765945.1. Lineage (GTDB taxonomy): Bacteria > Bacteroidota > Bacteroidia > Cytophagales > Spirosomataceae > Arcicella. The sequence goes on along the minus strand of JAYUIP010000399.1, from coordinate 4,232 downwards.
CGGAGAAATTGCCAAAATGGAAGTTGTTCAACAGCGTTCATCTTTAACAATGGGATGGTGTATTGATTGTCACAGAAAGACAAACGTAAATTCAAAAGGAAATGCTTACTACGATAAGTTAGTGGATTTGCACAATAGTGAAACAAAAGAACCATTGAAAGTACAAGACATTGGTGGTTTGGAATGTTCAAAGTGTCATTACTAATAAATACCTAACGCAGGTAGCGTTTTAAATGCTACCTGCGTTAAGTTTAAATTAAGATATTAAAAAGCTACTTGCCAACAACAGCCGATAGCTAATCACATATTACAAATATGGAAAATAATACAAAGCGATATTGGAGAGGAATTGAAGAATTAACAAACAGTTCAGAGTTTGTCAAACACGCACATCGTGAATTTGGTGATGCTCCAACAGCGGACGATAAAGGAGAATTAATCATTGATGGAACAAACACCGTCCGTCGTGACTTCTTAAAGGTTTTAGGTTTTGGCGTTTCAGCCGTAGCATTGGCAGCTTGCGAAGCTCCAATCAAAAAAGCAATCCCGTACTTGAATAAACCAGAAGATGTTGAACCAACGATCGCCAATTGGTATGCTTCAACGTTTGTAGATGGTGGTGATTATGCTTCAATATTAGTAAAAACTCGTGAAGGTCGTCCTATTAAAGTTGAAGGAAATAGAGCTTCATCAGTAAGCAAAGGTGCATTATCGGCTCGTGTGCAGGCATCTGTGTTGAGTCTTTATGATAACGAAAAATTAAAAGGGGCAACGATTGGTGGTAAAGCCGCTGATTGGAATTTGGCTGATAAGGGAATCATTACAGAATTAAGCAAAGTAGCCGCTCGTGGAGGTCAAATTAGAATTGTATCAAATACCATTCTTTCGCCAACAACAAAAAAAGTTATCGGTGAATTTATTGCAAAATATCCAACCACAAAATTAGTGACCTACGATGCCAATTCAGTATCAGGTTTAGTACAGGCTAATGGAGGAATTTTACCGAGCTTCGATTTTAGTAAAGCAAAAACAATCGTTTCAATCGGTGCTGATTTCTTGGGTTCATGGATTTCTCCCGCTGAGTTTGCTGGACAATGGGCAAAAACCCGTCGAGTAAATTCTGCCGAAGGTGGTAACAAAGAAATGTCACGTCATTATCAGTTCGAGACAATTATGTCAAACACTGGTGCAAACGCAGATTACCGTGGAACCTATAAACCCTCGCAAGAAGGTTTAGTAGTAACTGCTCTGTACAACGCCATTGCAAGCAAAACAGGCGGTGCTTCAATTGCCTCTTCGACAGTTAAGATTGACCATTTGGATAAAGCTGCGGCTGATTTAGTGGCAACCAGAGGTTCATCATTAGTTGTTTCAGGTTCAAATGACCCAGCCGTTCAAACGGTTGTAGTAGCTATTAACGCAATGTTAGGTGCATACGGTTCAACGATTGATTCAGGAACACCATCAAATTACCGTCAAGGTTCGGATGCGGATATGTCAATGTTTATTAATGAAGCAAAGGCAGGACAAATTGGAGCAGTGATTTTCTATAATGCTAATCCAGTTTATAACCACCCACGTGGAGCAGAATTAGCAGAAGCCTTAGCAAAAATCGGATTAACAGTTTCAACAAATGATCGTACTGATGAAACTGGGTCACTTTGTAAATATAATACGCCTGATTCTCATTATTTGGAATCATGGAATGATGCAGAGCCAAAAAGAGGATTTTACTCGTTTTCGCAACCAACCATTTCAACAATTTTCAAAACTCGTCAAACACAATCAAGTTTGTTGAAATGGGCTGGTTTAGATTCAGACTATGTAACATATCTTGAAAATGCTTGGGTTTCAACTTTGGGAGGTACAACGGCATGGTCAAAAGTATTGCATGATGGTGTGTATGAGCCAAGTGCAGGTGCGGTTTTCAACGTTCCTCAAACTGGTTTAGCTGATGCAGTTCTTTCAATATTGAAAAACTATAAAGCGAATACGGGTGACAAAATGGAATTGGCAATTTATGAAAAAGTGACGATGGGTACTGGTTCACAAGCTAACAATCCATTTTTGCAAGAATGCCCAGAGCCAGTTTCAAAATCATGTTGGGGTAATTATGCCACTGTTTCTTTGGCAACAGCTAAGAAATTAGGCTTAACCCAAGAAGTAGAATTGGATACGCTTGAAGTTGAAGTTTCAGTAAATGGTAAATTAGTAAAACTACCATTCATTGTTCAACCTGGTCAAGCAAATAACACTGTGGCAATTGCGATTGGATACGGACGCACAAAGGCAGGAAAATCAGCTAATGGTGTTGGCGTAAATGCCTATCAAATGGCATCCGTCATCAATGGAAATATTGCTTTTTCAAATACAGGTGATATCCAAGTAAAAGCCACTGGTGAAACCGCAAAAATTGCTCGTACACAAACTCACAACACTGTAATGGCTCGTGAATCGGTTGTGCAAGAAACTGTTTTAAGTGCTTACAAGAAAAATGTAGAGGCGGGTCGTTTCAAACCATCCGTTGAAACATCAGAAGGTAAGAAAGAAATATCTGCCTTAAACGGAAATAAGCAAGAAATTAGCGAAAAGGAAGTTTCATTATGGAACGGACACAAATACAACAATCACGCATGGGGAATGGTCATTGACTTGAACACTTGTACAGGATGTTCAGCTTGTGTAGTTTCTTGTAATGCTGAAAATAACATTGCCGTAGTGGGTCGTCAAGAAGTAATTAATCGTCGTGAGATGCACTGGATGCGTATTGACCGTTATTATTCTTCTGATGCTGATGTTGAAGATGCAAAAGGATTAGAAAATGCTTCTGAAAATCCAGAGGTAGTGTTCCAGCCAATGCTTTGCCAACACTGTAATAATGCTCCTTGTGAGACGGTTTGCCCAGTTTTAGCAACAACACACTCTTCAGAAGGATTAAACCAAATGACCTATAATCGTTGTATCGGTACTCGCTATTGTGCCAACAACTGCCCATACAAAGTACGTCGTTTCAACTGGTTTCGTTATTATCAAACAGACGAATATGATTTCCAATTCAACAACGATTTAGGTCGTATGGTGATTAATCCAGATGTAACAGTTCGTTCACGTGGAGTGATGGAAAAATGTTCGATGTGTGTTCAACGTATTCAAGCGGGTAAATTAGAAGCTAAGAAGGAAAGAAGAAGACCAACGGACGGAGAAATTCAAGTAGCTTGTGCTCAATCTTGTCCTACTGATGCAATTACTTTTGGAGATATGAATGATGATACAACAGCAATTTCGAAATTATTAGCAAACGAAAGAAAAGGACGTGCATTTGGAGTTATTGAAGAAATCAACGTGAAACCAAGCATTTCTTACTTAGTTAAAATCCGTAATAAGGACGAGAAAGTTGTTAAAGAAGAAGTCAAAGAACACGCATAAAGTAAATAGAAACTAAAAATCTTAAATTAAAAATATATGTCGCACGTAGTATCACCCATAAGAGAAACCCTTGTTTCAGGCGGTAAATCTTATCATGACGTTACAAATGATATTTGTAAGCAAGTTGAGGGAGAACCTACCAAAGAGTGGAAAATCGCTTTTGGAGTTTCTTGTTTAGTATTCGCTTACGGTGCTTTTTGCTTGGGCTACACGTGGTGGCAAGGCATTGGAGTTTGGGGTTTGAATAAGACCGTAGGCTGGGCGTGGGATATTACCAACTTTGTATGGTGGGTAGGTATCGGTCATGCTGGTACGCTTATCTCAGCTGTATTGTTATTATTCCGTCAAAAATGGAGAACATCAATTAATCGTTCTGCCGAAGCAATGACCATATTTGCCGTACTTTGTGCAGCCTCATTTATTTTAGCTCACATGGGTCGTCCATGGTTATTTCACTGGGCATTACCTTTACCAAATACCTATGGTTCGTTGTGGGTAAACTTCAATTCTCCTCTGGTTTGGGACGTTTTTGCCATCTCGACTTATCTTTCTGTATCACTGGTATTTTGGTACATGGGTCTTGTCCCTGATTTAGCAACTATCCGTGATAGAGCTCAAACAAAAGCTTCAAAATTCTGGTACGGGGCATTTAGTTTAGGTTGGACAGGTTCAGCAAAAACTTGGGCTCGTTATGAATACGTTTCCTTGATTTTAGCGGGTATCTCAACGCCACTCGTACTTTCAGTACACACAATTGTATCAATGGACTTTGCAACGTCTGTTATCCCAGGATGGCACACGACAAT
>JAYUIP010000398.1:0-6684 GCA_043765945.1 Arcicella sp. | reverse complement strand
CCAAATCTCGTCTTCTTGCCCGAACATCTTTTCCTCTTTCCAACAGAATTGGCTTAATTCCTAACTCAATTAAACGCAAAGCGGCAAATAATCCAGCGGGACCTGCTCCAATAATAATGGCTTGTTTTGAATTTGAGACGTTGGAATAGTTTTTTTTGAAGGAAATAACAGAATTTGGTGTTTCATCAATAAAAACTTCTGTATCCACATTTACTCGCACCTGTCGCCCACGTGCATCAATTGAACGTTTGAGCGGACGAATAAATGAGTTGGCATTTTCGGGAAATTGAAGTAAATTATGAACATAATTTTTGAAATTATCTTCATCAAAAGCAATTTCAGGGTCTAAAACAAGCGATAAATTTTTGTGCATGATTTGTAAGGTATTTATCCTTAAAAGTAAAAAGGTAAGTGACACAGTGTTACACAATGTAAACACAAAGTATCACAAGGAGTATTAAAATAACTTTGAGTTACTCAGTGATAAACTCTGTGAGACTTTGTGACCTAAGCTATTTCAACGGTATGAAAACCATATTTACTGGAATATCAATATTTTTGTATTTGATATTATTGCGAAGAATCATCTTTGTTTTCGATAATTCAATTACGCCAAAAGTTCCTTTAAAACCTTGGATATTTATATCTAATTTCGTGGAGTTTTCAACGAGTCCCCACGTTCCGTTGGCTTGTGCTTGTTTTGAAATTTTATCGTACGAACGCACGATGCCAGTGTTATCAAAAATATACGTAAGTTGATCAATAAATTTGGCATCTCCCGTAAACAAAGTTGGGTCAATTGGAGCGTTGTCAGCCGTTGTGAAACCACTTACCAACCATTCAGTTGATTTTATGGCTTCTACTTTTTTGGATGCTTCCAATTTAAGTTTTTCTTCTTCGGTTAAAGTGGGGTCGGTGCTTGGTTCTTTTTGACAAGAAAAAAAACTTACAGAAATCAGTAGTAACGAAAGTAATTTGAGGAGTTTCATAACGTTTTTATTTTTTCAGTACAAATTTAAAAATTTTAATTGATGAATGGCAGACATTTATCCTATAAACGTGATTAAAAAGTATTTTATTTTCTTGTTGTTATTGCTTGGCTTTCAGTCTTTTGGACAATCTGATTGTCAAAATACATCCAAATACACGCTTTCAACTCAAAATGGGGTAATTAACTGGCAACAATTCCCTGAATTTTCCTTGCCTTTCAAGATAATTTACAATGGTCCAAGATTTGAAGACTCTCTTCAATTACCGTTAAAACATGGCTTTTCCCATTTGGCAAGTTTCACTCCTTTTGACATGAATTTGCCACAAAAAAACCGAGCTATTTTGTGGGGTGGGACTGCCAGTTTACAAGGGCAACCATGGTACGAAATTGAAAGTCCTTGGGCAAATGATTTGGAAAAATACAAAGAGAAATGGCGAAGAGAAGTGCGTGAATTTGCCGATATGTTCACGGATACACAGGGAAAGGCAATGCCCAATTTGGACATTTTGATGCTTGATGTTGAAAGAGAAATACCTTCTGATGCGGCAATTAGATTCTTGAAAGCTGATACTACTTTACCGATTCAATACCGCAAATTATCGGATATTGCTTTTACGGATAGATATAAAAAAGACTTAGCAAATATATATGCTGAACCGATTAAGTATCTGAAAGCCAGTAATATACTTGTCTCCACTCAGTTTGCTTCTTATTCGGATGCACCCATTAAAAATGCTGAATTTCCCTTGAATTATACTTGGCAAGATTGGCAAACGAGTGATAGAGTTTTAAATTATTACATGATTGATTCGGTCAGTAAAAAGGTGGGAGGAGAGTTTTATAATCAAAATACTTTCTTAGCTCCATCGGCGTATTTTTGTTTTGAGTACGGAGTTATGAAGGACTACGCTAATATTGCGTATCAACTTTTTCAAGTGGAGGCAAATGTGGCGAGAAGTAACAAGGACGTGATGCTCTTTGAGTGGTTGTCGTACAATAAATGTCAGGCAAATTCTACTTATGGATATAATCAATCCATTAAAAAACACCTGATTGAAGCTCAAGCAATTATGCCTTTTTTTTCAGGGGCAAAAGGCGTTTGGCTTTGGGAAGGACCAATAAATCCAGATACTTTAAATTATTCGAGATACGAAAGCTACATCAATTCCTTGTACAGATTATCTCAATTTAAAGATTTTTTCGTGGGAGATTACCGATTAATCATCCCAAAATCAGCCTATCAACATTTTCAAGACCGTGACCCAATTTGGCGGGGTGTTCTGAAAGGGAATGAGATGTTGATTGCTGCCATAAATGAGTTTGCTGATGATAATGAAACTACTGATTTGGAGATAAATTATGGAGGTTGGAGTCAAAAAATTCAATTGAAAGGAAAAGAAACGTTCCTTTGCAAATTTCAAATTCCTGATTTACAAACGAACTATTCATTACACCCAAATCCCAACAGAGGAAGTTTTACGTTCGAATATTTTGGGGATAATTTATTGACTGGAAACTTAAAAATTGTTGATTTCTTAGGAAGAGAAATCGTAACGCAATCTTTCAACGGAACAACTCGAAAACAATCATTTGATTTAAGATTAACTTCTGGAAGCTATTTTTTGCAGTATATTGAGGGAGAGAAAAAGGTCATGAAAAAAATAATAATCCTGTAAAACAGATTAACGCAAAATTAAAAAATAATCAAATTTATAACTCTACCAAGCGTTTAAAACGCTTAGTGGAGTTAATTCTCACCAATTTTCTACAATATTTTCTTCATTTTAAAATCTGCGTAAATCTGTACGGTCCGCCGTTGCGGTTGCCGAAGGCATCTCAATTCCATTGTAGGCTCATCTGCGTTCCATCAATCCTACTTAGACTCAGGTTTTTTATACGAACGACCATACTTTATTTTCATCTCCGCTGAGTGACTTCTTCTCACATTAACCTTGCTATTTTTCTCCGATTTTTCGTGAAAAGCTTCACCAGCACCTTCTCGTTTTGGGGCTTTTATCTCAGTGGCTTTTGTATATTCCTTCGGTAATTCATCCAACAACATTTGGGTATTGATTTCCAAATTTTCGGGTAATTCAGATTTCGGAATTGAGTAATTCATTAGCTTTTCGATTTCCAATAAAAACTCTTTTTCACGCTCAATTACAAAGGAAATTGCCACACCTTTTCTTCCAACTCGACCCGTTCTACCGATTCTATGCACATAACTTTCTGAAATAGGTGGTATATCAAAATTGATTACGTGCGAAACCTCTGCCACGTCTAAACCTCTGGCAATCACATCAGTAGCGACTAAAATTCTACACTTTCCAGACTCAAAATCATCAACGGCAGCAAAACGATGATTCTGTGCTTTATTTGAGTGAATCACTTTAATGGTCTCTCCAAAAGCCATTTCTAATTGTTCAAAAACCATGTCAGCCAAGTGCTTTGTCGAAACAAAAACTAACACTTTATTCATCTCCTCATTTTCTTTGAACAATAATTTCAAGAGGTTTACTTTCGTATTAAAATTCAAAACGTCATAATAAGACTGCGAAATATTTTCCAAAGGCGTTCCTACTGGGGTTGCTTCAATTCTTATTAGATCGCTATAATATGCGGCAATCAAAACCTCAACATCTTCATTTAAAGTAGCTGAAAATAACAGATTCTGCCGACGTTCGGGTAATCTATCGAAAATACTTTTCAGTTGAGCCCGAAAGCCTAAATTGAGCATTTCATCAAACTCATCTATCACTAATTTCTTAATGGATTTAGGCTTTAAAACCCCCGTAGCAAGCAAATCAACAATTCTGCCAGGTGTTCCAACAATCAAATCTGCACCCGCCGCAACCTCCGCAGCTTGTGGACGAAGATTCACACCTCCATAAACGCCAATTGAAATTACACTCATATATTTTGTTAATTTCTGGACTTCTTCAAGCACTTGAACGACTAATTCACGAGTGGGAACGATAATTAAAATTTGTGGGTTCTTTATTTTTGAAAACTGGAATTGGCGTAAACAAGGCAATAAATAAGCAAAAGTTTTACCCGTACCCGTTTGTGCAATTCCGCAAACATCCTTGCCCGACATTACGGTTGAAAATACCTTTTCTTGAATGGCAGTGGGTGTTTCAAGCCCCAAATCTTCAAGGGCGTTTAAGAGTTGTCTGTTAAGATTTAATTCGCTGAAAGTCATAAAATTGTTATAATTTGCACGCAAAGGTAAGCAATTAACACTTGAAAACGATTTTGACACGGAGTTTCACTAAGTTTTCACAGAGTTTCACAATGAATAATAGTGTGAATAAATAATTTGAAAATTCTTAGTGAACCCCTGTGCCGTACTTTGTGAAACTCCGTGACCCAAATCTTATCCAATACAAACATCATGTCATTTCTCATTTACGGAGCCAGCGGTTATACTGGAAAATTAATTGTTGAATTATCAGTCAAGCGAGGTCTAAAACCAGTCTTGGCAGGAAGAACCGAATCCAAAATTAAACCTTTGGCGGAAAAATTTGGCTTAGAATATTTGGTTTTTGGTTTAAATAATATTGAAACCGTTGTCCAAAATATTACAAAATTTCCTTTGGTATTAAATTGTGCAGGACCATTCAGTCGAACTGCCAAATCGATAGTTGAGGCTTGTTTAAAAGCCAAAACCCATTATTTGGATATTACGGGTGAAATTGAAGTTTTTGAAATGATAAAATCGTTTGATTCGCAGGCAAAGAAAAATGGCATAATATTGTTACCTGGAGTGGGTTTTGATGTTGTTCCAACGGATTGCATGGCAAAATATTTAAGTACAAAATTACCCGATGCCACGCATTTAGAATTGGCTTTTACGAGCGTAGGAGGGAGCATATCGCACGGCACAGTTACCACAATGATTGAGAGTCTGGGGAGTGAAGGTTTTACGAGAGAAAATGGCGTAATGATTCCTAAACCAACGGGTTACAAAGGAAAATGGATTGATTTTGGTAAGCTAAAACAATTTGCCATGACGATCCCTTGGGGTGATATTTCCACAGCCTATTCCACAACGGGAATCCCCAATATTGAGACCTATGCAGGTGCTTCAAAATCAGTTTATTACGTAATGAAATTGCAGTTTTTTTTTAACCCTATTTTACGAACAAAATTCGTAAAAAATTCGCTCCAAAAATACGCTGATGATAAAATCACTGGTCCAAATGAACAGCATTTTCAAAATGGGAAATCATTGATTTATGGAAAAGTAACCAATGAAAAAGGGGAATTTGTCGAAGCAAGAATAGAAACGTTGGAAGGGTACAGGCTAACCGCCGAAGCCTCTGTTTTGATAACACAGAAAGTGCTTGAATTAAGAGGGGGTTCAGGATATCAAACGCCTGCGGAATTGTTTGGACACGAATTAATTTTGGAAATTGAAGGGTCTAAGTTTATTTAAAATTCTGAAGTGGAAGCTTCGGGTTACATCAAGATATGAATCGTTTACAGAAAGAAACATCGCCGTATTTATTACAACACGCCCAAAATCCAGTTGATTGGTTTGCTTGGGGTGAAGAGGCTTTACAAAAAGCAAAAACTGAAAATAAGCCAATTCTGGTAAGCATAGGCTACTCTGCCTGTCATTGGTGTCATGTTATGGAACATGAGAGTTTTGAATTAGAGGAAGTTGCGAAGGTGATGAATAGTCATTTCGTGAATATCAAAATTGACCGTGAAGAACGTCCAGATATTGATGCGATTTATATGGATGCCGTTCAAGCAATGGGCGTTCAAGGCGGTTGGCCCCTCAATGTTTTTTTGATGCCCGATGGAAAACCTTTTTACGGCGGGACCTATTTCCCAAAAGAAAATTGGATTCAATTATTGAAATCAGTTAATAATGGATTTGTAAATCACCGAGATGAATTGCAGAAATCAGCCGAAGGATTTACGGAAAATATGCTTTTCAAAGAATCAGAGAAATATGGCTTATCGTTTGAAAATCAAGTATTTACGAAGGGTGATTTGGGTAAAATGTATCAAAAACTCGCCAATGCTTTTGATGAAGATTGGGGAGGATTTCAACGCAGTCCAAAGTTTCCAATGCCTTCCATTTGGCAGTTTTTGATGCGTTATGCTTTTGAAAGTAAAGATGAAGAAGCCTTAAATCACCTAAAATTGACCCTCAATAAAATGGCAGTAGGTGGAATTTATGACCAATTGGGTGGAGGTTTTGCTCGATATTCGGTGGATGGAGAATGGTTCTGTCCTCATTTTGAGAAGATGCTTTACGATAATGGACAGTTGGTAAGTTTATATTCACAGGCTTTCACTTACACAAATGAGCCACTTTATAAAGAAACTGTTTATGAAACAATTGGTTGGTTAAAACGAGAAATGACTAATCCCAAAGGAGGGTTTTATTCTGCTTTAGATGCTGATTCTGAGGGAGTTGAGGGTAAATTTTACGTTTGGACTAAATTAGAAATTGATGAGATTTTAGGGGAAGAATCAGAAGAGTTTTGTAAGACCTATCAAGTTACTGAACAAGGAAATTGGGAACATGGCGTGAATATTCTTTGGAAAAATGAAACCACTTTAAACTCAAACCAGCATCAAAACATTCAAAAATTATTAGAAAAACGAGCTGAAAGAATCCGCCCAGGTTTGGACGATAAAATTCTTTGTTCATGGAACGGGCTGATGCTCAATGG
>JAYUIP010000397.1:0-6693 GCA_043765945.1 Arcicella sp. | reverse complement strand
CATTGTAGCTTTGGCAATTGCCGATGGAATTGCTCTGACGATTGGGGTTGTGGCAACGATTGCACTGTAGCCCGTGGGGGTGCTTTGGTGTGGTTTGTGATGAGTCCAGCGGTGGCAGTAGCTACTTATTATATCGCTATGGATGGAATTCAAATCACGGCGGATAAAGCTAAAATTGCGAGTGACCAAAACCAAATTACGGGTATTGCCGCTGACATCGCAACTTTGAACGTATTGGCTCAAAATTATTCACAAATGGCAACTCAGGCAACAGCTATTGAAACTAATTTACAGGCAATTTTAACCAAATGGCAGACTTTGGAAAGCGAAATGAATGCCGCCATTGTGGATATTCGCTCGGCAATGGCAGGTACAAATTCTAAGAATTTTGCGGCTGTTGTGAATGATTTGAGTGCTGCCGTAACAGAATGGAATGCCGCTTACACGCAGGCAGGTGCATTGCATTTGGATTTGAACGTGAATCACGCTCAATTGCAAATTGGAATGACATCATCCATCACAAGTCCAAAGCAAACTGGCGACTGGTTCAACCACTAGTATTCTTCAATATTACAACCAATTGCAAATTCAGGCATTACACGCTGCTTAATTTTAATAAAGCGAAATCCTTCTCGAATAAGATTCGGAGGGGTTTTATGTTTATGATGTGTTAGTGAAACGCAAAATTAAGAACTAATTTCAAGAGTTGATAGCGTAAAAATACCTAATTTTCGACCGTTTGATAATTTTCATAAAACAGGTATTTTTACCCGTTTTATTATCTTAAACTTTATATACTTTTGTGATAAGCTCAATTGTTGGCGGACAATTGTTTTTTGTTTTAATTGTTGAAGGTTGAATTGTTGGAGTTATTGATTAATTCTACAATTGATACCTCAACAATTATAAGCAAAAAGGGAAAAATATCATTTAAACACATAAAAGAGAAAGAAAAATGGGAAATTTCAAATATCCAATCGAAATTGCAAAAAGAGACGTTGACCGTTGGAGACAAACCTGTAAAATCAATGGTTTTGCCATAAAAAAGGCGGAATTACGTGAAATCATGGATGCCAATGGCATGGAAGACATGACAGTTTATTTCGGGTTAAACGAATTGGGAGAAATGAAAATGTTTTTGGTTGCGGATAAATCTGTGGGAACAAGTGCGAGTGATTATTCCGAAGATGATGCTAATCTTGTAGGCGATGATGCAGATCAATTTGTTTATGACTTTACTCACCCATGCCCCCCTACTTGTGACGAAAATAGCCCTTTAAATTAAAGGAAACAAATTTATTGAATACATCGCAACGTTATTAATATTTACAAAATAAATCGCAAGAGTATAAATTTCTTGCGGTTTATTTAGCAAATCGCCTAATCAATCAAATATATGACAATTCAAGAATTCGCTACTTTTATGGTCAAATATGTTGCTTTGACAGTTCCTGTTCCTCTTATTATAGGAATTGTCAAAAAAAGTTTTTTGAATAAAGATTTGAAAGTTGCATTCTTATTTATTTGTAACAGTATATTCTTTGAATTGATATCAACAGTAATGTGGTACTATAAAATTCCAAATCTTTACCTTTTTCATCTTTATGTATTGACAGAATTTTTCTTTATTTCTTGGTTTTACTATGAGCTTTTTAAACGTTATATTTCTTCAAAAACGATTCCTTTAATATTTCTATTTTTCATCATTTTTTCATTAATTGATACATTCGTGTGGCATAATCCATTTACCTTTAATTCTTATGCCAAAACCTTTGAATGCTTAATTATTGTTGGCTATACGGTTTTTTATCTCTACAAAACATTTGATGAATTTCAAGATGAAGACCCATCCGACTCGCCTGTATTTTGGATAAATGCAGGTTTCCTTTTCTACTTTTCAGGCTGTTTATTTTTATTTACTTTCAGCAATTTTATTCTTACGCAGGGGAAACCGATGGGTATGATTACGTGGGCTTTACACGCTTTTTTTATCGTGATTATGTATTCACTCATCTCAATTGGGCTTTGGAAACTACCGCTTGATAGAAAAACATAAATTTAATTTTGTATAACCATTTTTATCCTCTAAATTCATGGCTGAACAGTACAACCAATAATTTTCATCACTCACACACAAAAATTAATGCCTTCTCAGATTGATATTTATATTCTTCTTTTTGGTGGAACATTGTTGATGTTCTTGTTGGCGGGGATGTTGCTGTTCTTTGTAACGTCATATCAAAAGCGTTTACTCAGAAACAAAGCCGAAGTGGAAACGATGAAATCTCGACATCAATTAGATCTTTTTCAGCGTAGTATTGATGCCATGGAAGATGAACGCCGTCGAGTTTCCAGAGATTTGCACGATGAAATTGGGGCGGCACTTTCAATGCTTCGTTTGCAGGTTGGGCAGTTGAATTTTGCCAAAGAAACCGTTACAGAAAAAATAATCGTTGGTAGTAAGCAACTGATTGACAGCACTATAGAGAATGTCAGACGGATTTCAAACGATATGCTACCGCATGGTTTGGATGAATTTGGTTTGAAATATGCCCTTGAAATGCTGTGTGATAAAATTGAAGGTGCTTCCAGTTTAGTGATTAATCTTAACCTGCCTAACGTAGAAAGATTAGAGAATAGGCTCGAATTGGCTCTTTATCGCATCCTCCAAGAACTCCTCAACAATACGCTCAAACACGCACAAGCAAGCGAAGTAAATATTAATTTTATAACTGATAATCAACAACTTACGATTGCTTATCAAGACAATGGAAAGGGTTTTGACATTGAAGCATTAACGAAAAGGGGTTTAGGATTAAAGAACATTGAAAGCCGTGTAAACATGATTCACGGCAAGTTGACGTATATACCCACAGTTGAGAAAGGAGTGGAAGTTGTTATAGGGGTTAGGGTTTAGGAACTTGTATTTTTACCACCGACTCTGTCTGAATTTGGATTCGTCAGATTTAAGGATTTTTTGGATTTTTTATCGAATTATAATCCAAAAATCCTATGATCTGACGAATCCAAATTCAGACATTATTTACCTAAATAAACATGAAAACCATTAACATTGCCATTGCCGACGATCAGATGCTTTTCCGAAGGGGAATGGCTGGGATTATTAATACTTTTGAGAATATGACCGTTATTTGTGAGGCAGATAATGGGCATAAATTACTGGGCTTTTTGGAAACCACCACCCAAAAACCCGACGTTATTTTGATGGATTTATCAATGCCCGAACTCAACGGAATTGATACCATGAAATTTATTCACGAGAAATATCCAGAACAAAAAGTTATTATTCTTTCTATACATAACGAAGAGAAATTTGTGATTTATTTGATAGAATTAGGAGCAAGTGCTTATCTCTTCAAAAACTCAGAACCCGAAGATGTTGAGAAGGCAATTAGGGGCGTGATTGAAAAAGGTTTTTATTTTAGTGAAGACACGTTGAGTACCTTTCATAAAAGATTATCCAATAAAAAATCGCACGTTTCGGTGCATGATAATATTCCTATCACTCTGAGTGTGAGGGAGATAGAAGTTCTTAATTTGATTTGCCAAGAAAAGACCGCTCATGAAATTGCGGAGAAATTATTCATCAGCGTGAGAACGGTGGACGGACACCGAAACAATCTTTTAGAAAAAACGGGAGCCAGAAATACGGCAGGATTAGTAATTTTTGCCATTAAAAATCATTTGGTGAATCCTGGGGTTTTGTTGTAAGATTATCTCAATCAATTTTTTCCTATTTTCAATGTGCTACTACCGCCAATTATTCTACCATCTTTGTAGATGTAATTTGATTTTGGATTTGGATTAGATTTGAATTGCTCCGAAAAATCTTTTTGTGGAGATTTTTGATTTGATTTTTTAACGAGTTCTCTCTTTCTCTCTTCCAAATCCGCTTTTCTGATTGAATCTTGCTTAGTTTTTGTGGAATCCTGCTGTTGCTTGAAACTCATAAAAAGAGCCATAAAGGTTGAAGCAATGAGATATTTTTTCATGTCATAAAAATTTAATTGTGAATTCAAATATATCAAATAAGTCCTATAAAAATTCGTTGAACAATACTCATTTTTTCGGATATGATTTCTGCATTTCCTAAATAATTAGGTTTTGCGGGAATAGCCATACCTAAATTTGTTACCATTTTGTTGTTTAGCTTGACGTTCACTCTGTATGTACCTTCCATTGCGATAGGCATAATATCAGTTACTTTACCACTCAAAAAGCCAAATTCATTTACAGGGTACTCATCCAAATTAATTTTCACTTCCTGACCTACCTTCACTTTTCCAGATTTCTGAATCGGTACTCTCAATAACACATTAAAAGCCTTCGACTGAGGAATAATCCAAATAACATGAGTGTTTGCATTACTCTTGTATCCTCTTGTTAAAGAAATTTCACCCTTGATAGGAGACGTAATCACAGAAATTTTATTGGTTTTCAAATTGTTTTCAATCAGCAAGCTATCCCCAACACTAACTTTTTGTCCATCTTTCACTACTTCCGTGTATATCAGATGCTCTTCATTAAACCAATCTACCTTTGTTGGTCTTTCATTAGCCATAATTTCGGATTCTGCGTTTAATATACTCGGATATTGTACAAAATTCCCAACGGCTAATACGATAATTAGCAATGAAAACAAAACAGTTATTCCCCAGCGAGTTATCCATTTAGGTACTTGACCTATAATCTGTTGGATTTCATCACTCACTATTTCGTATTGGTTATGATTATTTGGCATGGTCTTGTTGGTTATGCAGCTAATTCTAACTGGTTTTTTACTAAATCATAATAATATCCTCTTTCTTGTGTTAGACTTTGGTGCGTACCAATTTCTTTGATTTCACCATTGTGCAATACAATAATCTGATCCGCATTCTTGACGGTACTCAATCTATGGGCAATCACGACCACGGTTTTACCTTTGAAAAATTGGTCTAAATTTTCCATGATTATCTTCTCATTATTTGCATCCAAAGCACTGGTGGCTTCGTCAAAGAAAATAAATTTCGGGTCTTTATAGACGGCTCTCGCAATAAATAATCTTTGCCGTTGTCCTCCGCTCAATCCAGCCCCTGTATTGCCTATTTTGGTAGTAAATCCCAAGGGTAAACGCTTGATATATTCCTCAATATTAGCCACATGAACTGCCTTTTTCATCAATTTTTCATCAACTTTCTGCCCGTCCACCGCAATATTTCGGGCAATGGTATCGGAGAAAATATAGCCATCTTGCATCACCGTACCACATTGTTTTCTCCAGTCCTTAGCTGAAACATCATCAATATTTTCACCATTAATAAAGATTTGACCATTTGCCAAGCCATAAAATTTAAGGAATAGTTTTAATAAAGTTGTTTTACCACTGCCACTTGTTCCCACAATTGCGGTAACTTTTCCCTCTGGAATTCTCATATTTATGTCTTTCAAAACCAAAGGAGATTCAGGGCTACCATAACGGAATGATACATTTTTGAGCGTAATGCCTCTGTTGCTGTGTTCGTCCATACTATTAATCCTTACGAGGTCTTCTTCATCATCTTCATCAGGGGAGGTATTTAAAATTGTTTTGTTCCACAAATGCTCCTCATCTAATTCTTCATTGGGTTTATTATGGATTTCGCCCAATCTATCCAAACTTATTTTTGCATCTTGTACTTTTTTCACGAAGCCCATAATCTGATTCAAAGGTCCATTCATTTGTCCGATGATATAGGAAATACTCAACATAGCACCCAATGTTATTTGACGCTCAATTACCAATTTGGCAGCCAAGAAAGAAATAATAATATTTTTGAACTGGGTGAAAAAGGAAGAACCCATTTCTTGGTACTGTTCAAGCGTAAGACTCTTAATATTAATTTTAAAAAGTTTAGCTTGAATACGCTCCCATTCCCATCTACGGGCTTGTTCACAGTTATTTAGTTTGATTTCTTGCATTCCAGTAATCAATTCATAGACAGAATTTTGATTTTCTCTCTAACTCTGAAAACGCTTATAATCCAAATTTTTACGTTGTTTCAAGAAAATAAATACCCACGCAACCGCTACAATACTACCCAAAAAGAATACTCCAAAAAGTTGAAAACTATAAGAAGATAATACGGCTGAAAATATTATTAAATTCACCATCGAAAACATCATATTGAGCGATAAACTAGTCAGGAACTCTTCGATACGGTGATGGTCATTTATCCTTTGAGAAATATCCCCAATATTCTTAGATTCAAAGAAACTAATGGGTAGTTTCATTAACTTACTCAGGAAATTAGAAATAATAGATACACTTAACCTTGTGTTAATATGAAGAAGAATCCAATTTCGTATCATATCTACACCCAAACCTCCCAAAAATAATAGCAATTGAGAGAATAATATCAGGTAGATAAAATCCACATTTTGCATTTGTATTCCATAATCAACCAAACTTTGGGTTAGAAAAGGAAAAATCATGCTAACGATGCTTCCAAAAAGCATTCCTAAAAAAATTTGGACAAGATACTTTTTAAAAGGCGATATATATTGAAATAAGAATTTGAAGCCAATGGGTGTGGCTTTATGCTCCTCATCTTTGTTATAAAATTCAGGCGTTGGCTCTAACAACAGAGCAATTCCTTTCTCATTACTACTACTCTGCCACGATTTCAATAATGTTTCTTTATCAACTTTTAC
>JAYUIP010000396.1:0-2348 GCA_043765945.1 Arcicella sp. | reverse complement strand
AGCCTTCATACTGTTGATTTTTATCGGCAGAAATATTCACTAATTTTCCTTTAAAAGAAGCATTTCCTAAGTCAGATTTTAGCTTTGTGTCTAACAATAAATTAGCAATTTTACCCTTGATTTTTCCAGTAATTGCTACTCGGTTAGGTAACTCAATGGTATTTGGAATTGAACCTTTCGGAGCAATTTTCAAAAGGTCTTTTTTCGTAATAAAAAGCTCTTTTACATCAACATTTAAGGAAGTTTTATTGACATCAGGAAGCCCAGTAATTTGTCCTTGAAAATCCAATTTTGCTTGGTCAAAACCTTTAATTGAAGTTGGGGCAATTCTTAGATTATTCACATTTCCAGAAATCGCTCCATTGAATCGCAAAAGTTCATTTTCATTGCCTTTAAACGGAGGAGTTCCAGCCAAATCTGGCACTAATAAAAGAATATCTTTGAAGGCTAATTGACTATTTTTAAGGGAAGTTTTCACTCGAACTTTGCCAATATCGTTCGTCAATTGGTTTAAGGAAGCATAAGTCAAAGCCAACTCATCCCTCAAAATGGATTGGGGCGTTTTTAACAAGAATTTTTTGAGAAAAATTTGTTTATCGGTATAGGCAAAATCAGTCTGTAAACTCCGAATTTCAAAACCAGATTTATCTTTAAACGAACCACTATAAATCCACCCCGAAGTTTGATTTGGAGAATAATAAAAACGTTCAGAATTTAGTTTTAACTTGTTGATTTTCAGGTCACTATAATTCATTCCACGCTTTTGCTTGGGCGAATTTAAGTCTTGATATTGAATCGTATTTCCATCAAAAATGATTTTATCAACTAATACTTTCCAGTTGTTTGTAGATGCAACTGACGGAACGCTGGTAGGGTTCAAAACCCTACCAGCGTTAATTTTCTCGGTTTTTTTCAGAGAATTCTTCTTCAAGAAAACCACACTCGCCTCCGTATTAAACAAATTAACCGATTTCAAATGCACATTCTCACCCGACAGATATAATTGGTCACCTTTGGCATTTAGCCTTCCTAATTTCACCGTATTTACCAATCCCGATTCCTCCTCAATAATCTTCCAATTAATATCCTTCACACCTAACTCCGTAAAAGCCAAATCCAAGGTGTCAGATGATGAAGTCTCAACGGTTGGTTTTGTGGGAATTGATTTATACAAACGCAAGTTTATATTCCCACCATTGAGCATTAATTTATCCAAGTGGTATTTTGAAGTGGCAGGGTCAAAAGCGGTGAAAGAAGTCTCAGTATTGTTTAAAAGCACTTTTGCATCCACGCCCGTAACGTCGTCCAAGTATTTTATTGAGACATTTTTGAATTTTAAATTAGAAATATTGTATTTGAGAGGAACGCCTTTTGTAGTATCAGCAACGATTTTAGGGTCAGTTTTAGGAATAAAAGCATCTAAAATGTAAGCAAAATTAAAGGTTGTATCGGGTAAAGTTCGCTTAATATTTACCTTAATATTTTCGAGATTTACTTCATTGATTGACACTTCATTTTGCATCAAAGCCAACATATCCATGTTGATATAAAGTCGCTTTCCTGCCAACAAAGTATCACCTTTATTATCACTAAAATAAACCCCGTTCAACTCAATCCAATCTGGAATTTTATAGTTTATCTTACTGATATTGAAAGGTTGATCAATTTTATTTTTTAAATACGCAATTACCCGATTTGTTAAAAATGTTTGACCACCAGAGGTCTGCAAATAGAAAAATACTCCCACGAATAATAGGAGTATGGATAACAGGATAATACTGGTTATTTTCAAAAAAATCTTCATAGTTGGTTTTCTACACAGAGTTTTGCTCAGAGTTTCACAAGGTTTTTAAGGTTTTGGTTTAGTCGCTTGCCTCGCCCGCAATGGAATTGGAGTGACAGATATTTATAGGCATCTTGCCTAATGGCTGGAAGCCACATAATAGTCGTCACTCCAATTCCATTGCGGGCGAGACAAGCGACTAAGAGCGTTACTCTGTAACCAAAACGAATACTACCGCTTAAAATTAACCGCTTCCAACGCAGGATTGAACACCATATTGGTTGTCAATTTCACATTTCTTTTATCAACACTACTATAATAAGTACCAAATGAAGGATAAATAATTCCGTTGGTAGCCGTTGTATAAGTCGTATATTCCTTTGTGATTTCCTCACCAGTTGATAATTTTTCAACCTGTTTTGTTAATAAATGAGAGATATTATCAAAGTACAAATCATACTTAACATCCTTTCCAGATAATTCAATATGATGCAATCTTTGAGCTCCCACGACCTCCAAACCCACATAAGTAGCAATATATCCCTTCGCTTGGTAATTATAAAAA
>JAYUIP010000395.1:0-2348 GCA_043765945.1 Arcicella sp. | reverse complement strand
AGCGGAGGTTTTGGCGGAACAGGAAGCTGTGGCTGAGGCATAATGTTTAATGGCACCGTTGCGGCGGACCGTGCAGATAACGCAGATGCTTCGCAACGCAGATTTAAGAGGATTTTTCCACTGTAAAAAAGTAGTATCAATATCATTTTTAAATCTGCGAAAATCTGCGTTGCCGAAGGCATCTGCGTTCTAACTCAATGTTTCAAAATCCAATCCCCAATCCCATGTCTAACGAAGAAATTGTTGCTCTCCTTGAATTAACCGTAAAACTCCTTGAACTGCATGATGAGAATGAGTTTAAAATCAAAAATCTTAGCTTTGCGGCACGTGCCTTAGACAAAGAAACTGCTGATTTGATGGCTCTTTCTGTGGAACAACTTGCTGGTTTACAGAGTGTTGGAAAAAGTGTTGCGGGTAAAATTGATGAAATTCGTAGAACAGGCACCACGCAGGAACTTACGGAGTTGTTAGCAAAAACGCCCGAAGGTTTATTAGAAATGCTCCAAATAAAAGGCATCGGACCTAAAAAAGTTCGTGCAATTTGGCAGGAATTAGGCATCACCGATAACCGTGAATTGATGTTGGCTTGTGAAAACGGAGAAGTGGCAAAACTGAAAGGATTTGGTGATAAAATTCAGGCAACTATCAAAGAATCAATTCTTTATGCTCAATCAAATACGGGAAAATTAAGGATGGAGAAAGGCGAAGAATTAGCCCAAATTCTGTTTGATATACTTGAAAAACAGTTTGAGCAAGTGGAAATTGTGGGAGATATTCGTCGTAAAAATGAAATTGTACATTCCATTCAATTGGTTGTTGGACACGATAAACCTTTGGAAGTTCAACAGTTTTTGAATGCTTTTCCTGACATACAACAAGATGAAAAATCGTCGTCTCCTTTTGTTTGGCGGGGACGTTTTTTAGAGAAAGAAATTCCCGTAGAAATTCAGATTTGTTCATCGCAACAGTTTGCTAATCAGGTATTTATCTATTCTTCTGGTGAGAAACACTTGGCTATGAATGGGATTTATAAACAGTTAAGCAAGCAAGTTTTTGAATCGGAAGAAGCGGTTTATTTGAGTTTAAATATGCCCTATATTATTCCAGAAATGCGGGAAGGAAATTTTGAATTTGAATGGTCTAAAAATCATCAAATTGAAGAATTGGTAACCTGGGATTCACTGAAAGGTATTTTACATAATCACTCTACGTATTCAGATGGAAAACATACCTTGGAGATGATGGCGGATTATTGTCGTGAATTAGGTTTTGAATATCTTGGAATTGCCGACCATTCAAAAACTGCCTCTTATGCCAAAGGGCTTTCGGAAGAAAGAATTTGGGAGCAACACGCTGAAATCGAGAAACTTAATCAAAAATATGCTACCATGACCGACCGCCCTTTCAAGATTTTGAAGGGAATAGAATCGGATATTTTGGGCGATGGTTCTTTGGATTATGCCGATGATATTTTGAAGTCTTTTGATTACATCGTGGCATCCATTCATCAAAATTTGAAGATGAATCAAGAAAAAGCTATGTCTCGAATTATTGGGGCAATTGAGAATCCATACACGACAATTTTAGGTCACCCAACGGGACGATTATTATTAGCACGGGAAGGTTATCCCATTGATTATCAGAAAGTTATAGATGCCTGTGCTGCTAATGGCGTAGTGATTGAAATTAATGCAAGTCCCTATCGCTTGGACTTAGATTGGCGTTGGATTCAGTATGCTTTGGAGAAAAATGTGATGCTTTCCATCAATCCAGATGCCCACGAAATGGAAGGATATTTTGATATGCACTATGGCGTGGCGGTGGCTCGGAAAGGGGGACTTTTGGCTAATATGACGTTTAATGCTTTGGGCTTAGTTGGTATGGAAAAATATTTAAAAAACCGTGCTCGCTAATAGTAATTCTACGGTTAAATTGCAGTTGGTAATTTAACCGTAACTTAAAAATAATTCTTCACAATGCAACCCTTTCCTAATTCGTTCTTGTCTTGTTATCGTAACTACAAAATTTACGAACTCTCTTAAAGATTTTAACAATTACAAAAACATGAAAAAGCTTCTTTTTATACTCTCAATTGCCACCATTGGCGTTTTGAATTCTTGTACTGAAAAAATAGATACAGCAATCGACCCGCAAAGTCAGACTTCGGTTGATAATGCCACTTCTGCCAGAATTTCCTCATCCATTAAAACTGATTTCCCATCTGCATCAAACATTGTTATCGTTGTGATTGATGATAAGAAAATGTACGGGGCTGATTTTACGGTCAACGGTATTTTGCACGAGAGTTGTATTTCATCATCAGGACAAATTTTGAGCGTTTATAAAAC
>JAYUIP010000394.1:0-2354 GCA_043765945.1 Arcicella sp. | reverse complement strand
CACAAAATTAAGGCTTTATTTTTAAAATCCCAAAGTCCGACCTTAAAAAGATGCAAAAAAAATCAGCTAATTCTACAACTGATTGACTTTTAGAATTTTACACCTTAAAATTTTATTGAGGCACTAATTTAATGTTACCATCAAAAGTTCCTGTAATTGGAGTTGTTAAAGTTACTTTACCTTTCACTTCAAAAGCAGTCTCTGTCACTTGCACGATGGGCAAATCTCCATCAAGTCCATTAATCCCAGTATTTGAAATAGTAATTTTAGATTCGTCCGAAGACAAACTCCACTTCGCACTTGGAACTGCCTTTCCGTTATTATCAAAGCCTGTTAAAGAACCGTCAGTATTGAATTTGAATACAACTTTACTCAAATCATAAAGATTGTCTGCTGGTTTTGTTTCTCTTTTATAGGCAGTTAATCCAGAAGAAGTAACCTCTCCTACAACCCAAGTTTTTGAAGAAATAATTTCTTTCTTGGATTTCGCAGGCATTGAAATTTCATCTTTCTTACATGAAGAAACAAAGCCAATTACAAATAATATTGCAACAATTAATAAATTTTTCATTGAATTATAGTTTTGTTAAATATGACGTATTTAAAGAACGAAATTAGAAAATAATTATTTAATTGGAAGAGTATTTCTTCGATAATTCTACTATTAATTATTAAATGGCAAAATACGTAAAATACAACTAACTTAAAATATTTATAAAAAAATTTCTTAAAGGCAATGGATTTTGAAACCAAATTAAATTTGGAATTTGAGTCTAAAAAATCCTTAAACCAATGAATATTAGGTTATTAACAAATATTAACATTACTCATTTCTGACTTTTGCAAGGATAAATGTGACCTAATGAAACTATCTTCGTTATAAGTACGTAATTAGAATAATACAAATTACGAAACCCGACGATGAGAGTGGCGACTTTCAGATTCGGGGCTAAATACTAACCATTAATTATTAATTGCTTAAACAAAAATTTTATCATGTTAACCACCAAAGTAGTTTAAAACCACTAATTTTTAAAACAAATTTTGACTAACCAATTTGAAAATTCCACTAAGATTTATAATCCTAACCCACTAATTAATTTAATGGCTACAAATTTTAATCAAAGATTTGACTAACCAAAGTTAAGAAGCCCACTAAGATTCATAATCCTAACCCACTAATTAATTTAATGACCACAAATTTTAATCAAAGATTTGACTGACCACAGTTAAGAAGTCCACTAAGATTTATAATCCTAACCATTAAATATCAATCCACTAACACACGGATTATCAGCAAACACCAAACTAATCAATTTATGAAAAAAACCCTGAGATTTTGTCTCAGGGTTTTCTTGTTTTAATGCAATGATAAAACTTAATAAATTTTCTCTTTTTGTACTTTCACATTGGCATCTATAATATAATCATCAAAGGTCATAAGTTTATCTAAATATCCTTTTGGACCAAGTTCTAAAATACGAGTTGCTACGGTTTCTGTGAGCTGATGATCATGACAAGTGAACAAAGTTGTTCCTGCAAAATCCACCATTCCATTGTTCAAAGCGGTGATTGATTCTAAGTCTAAGTGATTGGTTGGTTCATCAAAAATGGTAACATTTGATCCCGACAACATCATTCTCGAAAACATACATCTTTGCTTCTCTCCTCCCGAAATAACAGTACATTTTTTCAAGGCTTCATCACCCGAAAACAACATTCTGCCCAAAAATCCACGAATAAATGATTCATCTTTTTCAGTAGAATATTGACGTAACCAATCCACTAAATTGATTGAACCATCTTCAAAATATTTGGCATTATCGTTCGGCAAATAAGACTGAATGGTTGTTACGCCCCATTTATACGTTCCTGCATCCGCTACTCGCTCACCCATAAGAATGTCAAAAAGAGCTGTAACGGCAATAGAATCTCTCGATAAAACTGCCACTCTATCGCCCTTGGATAAAGTGAAAGTTAAATCTTTAAAAAGATATTCTCCATCTTGATTTTTTGCTGATAATCCTTCAACTGAAAGCAATTGGTCACCTGCTTCACGTTCTGGTTTGAAGTTAATAAATGGATAACGTCTCGATGATGGTTTGATGTCGTCCACCTGCAATTTATCCAACATTTTCTGGCGTGACGTTGCTTGCTTTGATTTGGATACATTGGCGGAGAATCTTCGGATGAATTCCTCTAATTCCTTCCGTTTTTCATCCGATTTTTTGTTTTGGTCTGAACGCTGACGAGCTGCTAATTGTGAAGATTCATACCAGAAAGTATAGGTTCCTCCATATAGCTGAATCTTACCATAATCTAAATCGGCAATGTGCGTACAAACATTATCCAAA
>JAYUIP010000393.1:0-6742 GCA_043765945.1 Arcicella sp. | reverse complement strand
GCAACGGGTGCATCTTACACAACGCCAAGCTTGTCAGTAACGACTACTTATTATGTATCATGTAAAACGGATGCAGGTTGTGAATCTGGAAGAACGCCCGTAACGGCAACCGTTAATGCAAACACAACTGCCCCAACGGTAACGCCAGCTGCAATCTGTGGAACTGGAACGGTAACGTTAGGAGCAACTTGTACGACAGGAACGGCAATATGGTATGCTGCCTCAACAGGTGGAACAGCCATTGCAACTGGAGCATCATTTACAACGCCAAGTTTATCAGCAACTACTTCTTATTACGTAAGTTGTAAGTCAACAGCAGGTTGTGAATCAACAAGAACGGAAGTTAAAGCAACAATTAATGCAATACCTGCAACGTTAATTGCTCAGAAAAATGCAAGTATTTGTGGAACTGGTTCAGTAGAATTAGGAGCAGTTTGTCAAGTAGGAACAGCACAATGGTATGCAGCCTCAACGGGAGGAATTCCAGTGGCAACAGGACCATTATTTACAACACCAAGTTTGTCTGCAACGACTACTTATTACGTAAGTTGTAAAACAGATGCAGGTTGTGAATCAGCAAGAACGCAAGTAATCGCAACAGTTAATGCAAACACGACAGCACCAACCGTAACGCCAGCTGCAATCTGTGGAACTGGAACGGTAACATTAGGAGCAACTTGTGCAACAGGAACTGCCAACTGGTATACTGCCGCAACGGGCGGAGCATCAATCGCAACGGGAGCAAGTTTCACAACGCCAAGTATCTCAGCAACAACTACTTATTACGTAAGTTGTAAAACTGATGCAGGTTGTGAATCTGGGAGAACGCCAGTAACGGCAACAGTTAATTCAGCAGGAACAGCACCAGCGGTAACGCCAGCAACAACTTGCGGAACAGGTTCTGTGACTTTGGGAGCAACTTGTTCAACAGGAACTGCCATGTGGTATTCATCTGCAACGGGTGGAACTGTCCTTGCAACGGGAGCATCATTTACAACCCCAAGTTTAACGACAACTACTTTTTATTATGTAAGTTGTAAATCGTCAACGGGTTGTGAATCTCCAAGAACGGAAGTTAAAGCAACGGTTATCGGTAAGATTACGGACGGTGGAACTATCAAAGCGGATGAAATAATCTGTGTGGGTGGAACTCCTTCCAAAATCGTAAATGTAACTTTACCAACAGGTGGAGATGCGAGTTTAGCGATTGAATATATCTGGTTGAAAACAACATCATTAGACGCTAATGGGAATTGTCCAGCGAACGTTGTAGGACAGAATTTTTACACGGAGATTCCAGGTTCAATAACCCCAGATTATCAGCCAGGAGCCATTACACAAACTACTTGTTATGTACGTTGTGCCAGAAGAAAAGGTTGTACGGATTACATCGGTGGTGAGTCAAATTATGTGAAGAAAACCGTTACAAGTCCATTCACAATCTCAGCAACGACCAATCCAAATGCAGTTTGTAGCGGAACAACGGTAAATATTACCACCACCACCACGGCAACTGGAACAATCACTTACTTGTGGACTGGACCAGGTGGATTTACGGCAAATACGAAAGACCTAAGCATTCCAAATGTAACCTTAGCAGCCAATGGTGTTTACACAATTACGGCTTCAAATGGTGGAGGTTGTTCAGCGGTTGCAACGATTCATGTGAAAGTGGTCAGTTGTTTGAAAATTGGTGATTTAGTATTTAACGATAAAAATAATAATGGTAAGCAAGATGCAGGCGAGTTAGGCATTGCAGGCGT
This sequence comes from Arcicella sp., assembly GCA_043765945.1. Taxonomy (GTDB): domain Bacteria; phylum Bacteroidota; class Bacteroidia; order Cytophagales; family Spirosomataceae; genus Arcicella. The sequence continues at coordinate 4,979 of JAYUIP010000393.1, read as the reverse complement.
AACCGTTAAATTATTCGATAGTGCCAATAACCAAGTTGGAAGTTCAACAACGACTGATGCAAACGGAAAATATTTGTTCTCTAATTTACCAGCAGGAAGTTACACAGTTGAAATATCAGCCCCAGCGGGTTATAAATCATCAACTGGTACAAATGGCTCAGCAACGGGGATTTATGAACCAACAACGGGTTCAACGAACGTCAATAATGAAGATAACGGAACAACTTTAAGTGGACAAATCATCAGAAGTAAGCCAGTGGTATTGACCACTACTGATAACACAAACGTTGATTTCGGATTATTCAGACCAGCGAAATTGGGTGACTTTGTATTCCGTGATTCAAATGGAAATGGAATTCAAGATGCAGGTGAAGTTGGTGTTGCAGGTGTTACGGTTAAGTTGTACGATGGTGCAAATAATGTAATCGCAACCACAACAACCGATGCAAACGGAATGTATATGTTTGGTAATTTATCGGCAGGTAATTACTCAGTTGAGTTCGTTAAAACAACGCTTCCATCAGGTTTAGGATTCTCTCCACAGGGAGCCACAACGGGTGACAAAGACAGCGATGCAAACGTAACAACGGGAAGAACGGCAACAATTACTTTAACAGAAGGACAAACCAACAACGATATTGATGCAGGCTTAACAGGTCCATGCGATAAAGATGTTACGCCTCCTGTGTTGAGTGCTTGTCCTTACGACATCTTATTGAAAACCAGAGGAACGTTAGCAACAGTAAGCTGGACGGCTCCAACGGCAACCGATAATTGTGGTACGCCAGTAATTACTTCAACGAAAACATCAGGTTCGCAATTCCCAGTAGGTAAAACGGTAGTGACATACACTGCAACGGATGCCAAAGGAAATAAAACAACTTGTTCATTCACGGTAACGGTTATCAAAATTATCACTTGTGAAACTGATACTCAAGCCCCAGTATTCTATGATTGTCCATCTGACATCACATTGAACACAACTGGAACGGGTCTTGTAGCCAATTGGGATCATCCATCAGTGGGAGATAATTGTGGTATTCCTTCGGTAGTATTCAATTATTCACCAGGACAAACGTTCCCAGTGGGTGTTACAACGGTGATTTATACTGCGAAAGATGCGAAAGGAAATACTTCATACTGTATGTTTAAGGTAACGGTAATTAAGAAAACTACCTTATCAACAGGACCAGTAATGGAGTCAATGAGTACGGCGAATTTAGTAAATGCAGCATCGGAGTCAGTAAGTACGCCAGTTTCAACGTCAACGCCAATAACGGGAGCAACCTCAGCAAGAGTTGCAGTGGTTGAAGAAGTTAAAGTAGGTGATGAAGTTTCTGTTTATCCAAATCCAACCAGTTCAGATTTCTCAATTGAGTTGTCGGCAGAATTGATGAAGGCAAACAGTAGCGTTGAAGTAAGCGTGTTTAATATGACAGGAACAACACAATTCTCGCAAACAGCCAAAGGCACAGAGCGTATAAGTGTGAAAGTGCCAGTACAGGATATGCCAAACGGAACGTACTTCGTGAACGTAGGTTTAGACAATGGACGCATGATTATCAAGAAACTACAAATTGTGAAGTAGTTGTATTGATAATAAAAATACAGACCCTCATCAGCTTAGCTGGTGGGGGTTTTGTTTTTTTATTCTATTCCAGAAACTTTTATCAAATATTCTTTTGTTAAAAATGCAAACGTAACTTTGTAAAATAAGAATCATTCATTGAAAAAAGGAGCAAACAATACATACTTCGGAAATATAAGAGAGGGCATTAAAACGTCTTTAAAAGGGCTTTCGCTAACGTGGAGGCACTTTATGGATTCCCGCCAGAGCCGCAAGCCTATTTTTGTGGATAATCCTGACTATTTCAAACAACAAACGGGTATTGTAACGCTTCAATATCCGCATCAACATTTGCCTTTGCCCGATAATGGACGCTATCAATTGCATAACGAAATGGATGATTGTATTGTCTGTGATAAATGTGCTAAAGTATGCCCCGTTGATTGTATCGAAATAGAACCTATCAAAGCCACAGGCATTGCAGGATATGCTTCGGATGGTTCAGCAATACGTCTTTTTGCCGCTAAGTTTGATATTGATATGGCGAAGTGTATGTTCTGCGGACTCTGCACAACAGTCTGCCCAACGGAATGCTTAACGATGACTTCTGAATATGACTTTTCAACGTTTGATGTAACCAATCATAATTTTGAATTCGGAAATCTTACGCCCGAACAATCACAAGAGAAACGTGAATTATACGAGCAATTTGTGGCGGAGAAAGAAGCACTTAAACAGTTAGCAGTTAACAATGAACAATTAACAGTGAATAGTGAAACACCGAAACAGAAGCCTGTTTTCAAGCCAAGTTTTAAGCCAAAAGCAACTGAAAATCAAGAAGTTATAGAAGAAAAAATAGGAGAGGAGATAGTTGAAGAAACACCAAAATCAAAACCCGTTTTCAAGCCAAGTTTCAAGCCAAAACCAGTTGAAAACAAGGAAGTTACAGAAGCGAAAGTAGGGGAGGAGGAAATAATAGAAACGCCAAAACTAAAACCAGTTTTCAAACCAAGTTTTAAGCCAAAACCAGTTGAAAATAAAGAAATTGTAGAAGATAAAATTGTAGAGGAGGTAATTAGAGAAACGCCAAAACTAAAACCAGTTTTCAAACCAAGTTTTAAGCCAAAACCAGTTGAAAACAAGGAAGTTACAGAAGCTAAGATAGGAGAGGAGGTATTCGCAGAAACGCCAAAGCCAAAGCCAGTTTTCAAGCCAAGTTTTAAGCCAAAACCAAAAGCGGAAGATACCAGTAACTGATTTCCCAGTAACCAATAAATAAAACGTGATTCAATTCATTTTCATAGCCTTCATTATCCTAACAATACTCTCGGCAAGCGTGGTTTTGTGGTCGAAGAATGTACTTTATGCCGCATTTAGCTTGTTACTGACGTTCTTAGGGATTGCCGCTTTGTACGTTTTGGCAGGGGCAGATTTTATGGCAATCACGCAAATACTTGTATATGTAGGAGGGATTTTAGTATTATTGATTTTTGGCGTAATGCTCACCAATCAAGGAGGTAATAAACAAAATACTAAAAACGATATTTTCACAGAAAGTACTAATCGAATTTTGGGCTTTCTGGTGGCAGGAGGTGTGTTTTCTTTACTTTTCTACACCTTCGCCAGAGCAAGATTCGTAGATATTCAAACCACTTTATTTGAAACTATCGAACCCGCAGCCACCACAAAAACCATCGGGATTAAATTAATGACTAATTTCGTTTTGCCCTTTGAGGCATCAGGAATCTTATTAATGGCAACTTTGATTGGTGCCGCTTATTTGAGTAAAAAAGAAGCCCCCCTACCCCCGAAGGGGGAGTTAAAATCGGACACAAAAGTTCCCCCATCGGGGGTTAGGGGGCTATAAAAATGGACAACAGTTTCCTCTCATATTACCTCCTAACCAGTGCCATGCTTTTCAGTATCGGCTTGGCAGTTGTAGTGACCAAACGCAACGTAATTGTTGTGCTGATGGGCATTGAATTAATGCTTAATGCAGTTAATCTAAATTTAGTAGCATTCAGTAAAAACGACCCAAATTTACAAGGACAAATGTTTGCCTTATTCGTAATTGTTGTAGCCGTTTGTGAATCCGTAGTGGCTTTGGCAATTATTTTGAAAGCCTACGAATATTTCAAAACCGTAAATTTAGATGAAATTAGCGAGGTGGGGGATTAGTTTTTAGGGTAGTTAAATGTCAGTTTATACAAAAACAAAATTATCTGAATTTGGATTCGTCAGATTAAAGGATTGGTGGATTTTTTGTCGAATTATAATCCCAAAAATCCATTAATCCTACGAATCCAAGTTCTAACAAAATTACAGAAACCCTAACCCATAAACCTAATAAAATACCCCAAAAAACAATATGTCAAAAACTAAAACTCCCTCCGAGTCATTAACCACCATGACTGAAATGATTTTCCCGAATGATACCAACACCTTGGGCAATCTCATGGGCGGAAATCTGATGCGATTAATGGACGTTGTGGGAGCAATTTGTGCCCAAAAACATTCTAATCGCATTGTTGTAACGGCTTCGGTTGATAATGTTTCTTTTAAAGAACCCATTCCTTTGGGAAGCGTCGTAACATTGCAAGCGAAAGTTACACGGGCTTTCAGTTCATCCATGGAAGTTGTGATTGATGTGTGGGCGGAAAATATCCCTGCACAGGAGCGTGTAACGACCAATAAAGCCTTTTTTACCTTCGTAGCCGTTGACCAAAGCGGTCGCCCAATTGATGTTCCGCAGACGATTACAGAAACCGAGGAGGAAAAAGAATTATTCGACGGAGCCTTACGTCGCCGTCAATTAAGATTGGTTTTAGCAGGAAGAATGAAGCCAGAGGAGGCGTTGGAGTTGAGGACTTTGTTTTTGGTTTAAGACTAAAAAAGGTAGAAATTTTCAAGATTTCTACCTTTTTTGTTCTTATACTTTCGGATTCACCCAATCGTCCACTTTGTCATACATCAACTGATAAATACTTCGGCGATTGACAATAAATCTGGCTCGGAGATTCATACCTTTTTTAAATTTACCGATGTAACCCGTTTTCAAGGATAAACCCGTTTTATCCAAAAGGCACTGAACTTTAAAAACAGGTTGCTGATTTTGAATAATAAAATCGTTGGCAATGTTCAACACTTTGCCGTTTGCCAAACCCCATTCATTATAATTGAAGGCATTTATTTGAAAATTGGCTCTCATGTCTTTGTTCAAAAAACCAATATCTTGTGGACTCACATAACATTCTACCAAGAGGTTTGAATCAGGCGAAATAACCCCTAAATTCTCGCCTACTTGTATGCTACTTCCCACGTATTTACCCGCCAGTTGTTGGATAGTTCCTGTAACGGATGCCTTGATAACGTAGGCTTCCTTTTCCTCCTGCATTTGTCTTGCTTGGGCGGT
>JAYUIP010000392.1:0-2361 GCA_043765945.1 Arcicella sp. | reverse complement strand
TTTGTTTTTGCGTTCCAAGTCCTTCAATTCCTAATTCCATTACGTCATTTTCTTTCAAATAAATAGGTGGTTTAAAGCCCAAACCAACGCCACTTGGAGTTCCCGTTGAGATTACATCGCCTGGCAAAAGGGTCATGAATTGGCTCAAATAAGAAACAATCGTTGGAATCTTAAAGATTAATTGATTCGTATTACTTTTCTGAAATGGCTTTTCATTAACATTGAGCCACATTTCCAAATTATTAATATTTGAAATTTCATCCTTTGTTGCCAAAAAAGGTCCAAGTGGGGCGAAGGAATCACAACCCTTTCCTTTACTCCAATTTCCACCTCTTTCTAACTGAAATTCTCTTTCAGAAATGTCGTTATGCAAACAATATCCCGCCACATAATCCATTGCTTCGGATTCTTCAACATAAGAGGCTTTTTTGCCAATAATAAATGCTAATTCAACTTCCCAATCCGTTTTGGTTGAATTTTTTGGAATGATAACCTCATCATAAGGACCTGAAAGGGCAGTCGTAGATTTAAAAAAAATGATGGGTTCTTTCGGAATCTCAGCCCCAGATTCTTTGGCATGGTCGGCAAAATTCAAACCAATACAGACAATTTTGGAAGGACGAGCAACGCATGGAGCTATACGAGAACCCAAAGGAATTTCGTATAATTTGTTTTGAACTTCAACTAATAACTGGCTAAGTTTTTCTATGCCATTAGTCTCAAAAAAATATTCGTTATAATCCTCCACAAGTTGTGAAACATCGTAATAAATATCATTAATAATTACGCCAGGTTTTTCATTCCCAATTTCTCCAAATCTAAATAATTTCATAGCTTTAAGTACAACAGATTAGAAACCCGTTATACTTTATTTTAAAATTAACGGCAACATTTTATCTGCCACAAATTGATTTCCTAATTCGTTTAAATGTACTCTATCTGTTGTGAGAATAGATTTTTCTTTATTTTCAGGATTATTTTTTAAGTTATAATCTTGAAACTCTCTCCTTAAATCACAAATTTGTAATTCATTTTTTGAAGCTAAATTTCTGATACTTTTGCTGTATTGATTTAAATCTCCGTCTTGCTGATTGCTGGCATCAGTGCGTTCACCAATGGCAGCGGGCGTACAGACAATAACCTTAATATAATTGGCTTTCATTTTGGTAATCAAGGCTTGATAAAACTTCTCAAATTTATCCAAATCTGTTCCAGTTCCGAAGGTTGATTTATGCCAAACGTCATTTACACCCACATAAATAATCACAATATCTGGCTTTTTATTGAGAACATCCTCTTCCAAACGTAAATACAAATCATAGACTTTATTCCCTCCAACTCCTGCACCAATAAGTTCATATTTATCTTTAAGTCCTTGTTTTTCAAGCATTTGACCTATTTTTGTAATATATCCCGTTGGTTGAACGCCCGCTTGTGTAATGGAATCTCCAAAGAAAATTACCTTCTTGGGTTTGTCTTGAATGAAAGAGGTCATTGACCAAAATAGCGTAATTAGTAAAAGTGATTTTTTCATGATTTTAAATTGTTTTCGGGCGGTGTTCCGCAGGTAATATTTTAAGAATTAAACTGAACATAAAAAAAACAAACGATCATCAAGAAACAAAAAACGAACCGAGCGACGGTCGCATCGAAATTTAATTATTTAATCGAATAAATCCCCCATCAATCGGATAATCGCAACCCGTTACAAAACTTGCTTCATCCGAACATAAATATAATGCTAATGCTGCGATTTCTTCGGGCTTTCCCATTCTACCGATGGGTTGAGAGGCTGATAATTTTTCAAACATTTCTGCTTTATTATCGGGGTAATTTTTTTCAATAAATCCATCAACAAAGGGCGTATGAACTCGGGCAGGAGAAATGCAATTACACCGAATGTTATCGTGCAGATAGTCTTTAGCTACCGATAAAGTCATGGTCAAAATTGCACCCTTGGACATTGAATAAGCAAATCTATCAGAAATTCCAACTGATGCTGCAACCGAAGCCATGTTTAAAATAACGCCACCGCCTTGTGCTTTCATCATGGGTACGGTCACAAAAAGGCAGTTATATGCCCCCTTCACATTTACTTGGAAAATTCTATTAAAGTCAATTTCAGAAGTATTTTCAAGATTTCCAACGTGGGCGATACCTGCATTATTAACTAAAATATCAACTCGTCCAATTTGTTGAAATATTTCAATTACTTTGGCTTGATTTGCAATATCGCAAGCATAAGCATTCGCAATTCCACCATTTTCAACAATCTGATTTGCAGTTTCTTCGGCAGCCGTTTGGTTTAATTCTAAAATATTAACTATTGCACCTTGCTGAGCAAAAAGTATAGAAATAGCC
>JAYUIP010000391.1:0-2361 GCA_043765945.1 Arcicella sp. | reverse complement strand
GAATCTGGTAAATTTCAAGATGGGCTAATTAATCGGCTAATAACCATTTATCAAAATTTGCTGTTAATTCAGATTTCCTCTTTTCGAGTGATTGCTCTTGATACCCAAACAGGTAAATTAATTTGGATGATAGATGATTTTAGAAAATTTCTTCCAGAAAAAACATATTCAGAAATACGCTGGGACACAAATGAAGACATAAAACGTGGACAGAGTTCAAATTGGCATATAATTCCAGAAATTAATAAAATGTATCTATGCTGGTTTATGTTTGTTTTTGAGGTTGATTTACTTACCCAAGAATGTGTTATAATCCACGATAATTATCCAGTTGGAATACCTTTTGGAGGGAGCGAAAGAGTTGAAAATTTGATTTATTTTATTGGTAATAACCAAAATTATTGTGGGATTTTTGACCTAAATACAAGGAAAATCATTTGGAGTTTCACACACCCACAGAAAGTTCTTTTCAGTCAATTATGGGTAAACGAAAATAAAATTTACCTCAGAGATTGGAATGATAATCTATTGATTTTGGAAAGAGAAGAATAATGACAATTAAAAAAACAACATGAAATCACCCTTATCACTATTTACCTTATCCATCTGTTTTGCCCTAATGGTCAGTTGTGGAAAAACCGATTCTGGTGAGCCTACGGTGGATAATACCTTATTGAAAGCAGATTGCCTCACCGAAACCTCGGAGGTGGCTTATAAAAATCAATCGGTTTTGAATAACGATGGTTTCGTGGAAGTAAACCGCTATTATGCGGCGGATGGCAAATTCAAAGAAACTCGTTATTCGGTTTTGATGTATAGTGCCAACGTGGGTAATGGTTTAGATTTGAAGAGTGCTTACTTCAACAATAAACCTTTTCAAGCCGCCGCCAATGGGCAATTTCAACTCACTGATACCGAAGAAAACAAAGTCGCCAACTGGCGTTTTACCTTACCCAACGGCACAGCGATTAAGATTTGTACGAGTCAATTTCCGAAGGTCTTGAATCTGTCTGCCATTGCCAAACCCTAGCGGGCAAAGAGTGGAAATTTGATATTGACATCAGTGCCAACAAGGCAGATTTTGTTGAGGTATCAAACAATAAATATTTTAGTTATGGCAGTATTGAAGGCGAAGGCAACGTAGGGACGGATAAAATGTCGCTCACATTCAGCAGTTCAGCAGTAAATTATGCGATGGATGATGCCAAGTTTTTTGGTCAGAAAACCTTACAACTTTACGCCAAAACGGGCAAGAGTTTGATTAGGACGGTGAAAGGCAAAAAAATAAAGGTAATTGTCAATACGATTTCAGTGGCGGAGTTTGGGTTGTTTTGAGAAGTCCTACGCCTTTATTGCACAATCTTATATCTTACAATAGCAATAATTTATACATAAATCTCAGTAGAAACATTGCTACGGCACGATGTTAAGTCTGGATTAACCCCGTTAAACATTGTGTAACGGAGAAAGTATTTCAACTGACTAAGGGTTTTTGTCATTTTTTGAAGAAATCAAGGCTAAAATACTATCTGTCATTTTATCTATGATGGTTTCTCGATTAAATTTAACAATGAAATCTTCCCTTGAAATAATATGTGGTTGATAATTTTTAAGTGCTTCTACAAACTCTTCAACGTTGCTGGGTTCAAAAAACAAAGTATCTTTCAAATGTTCTTGCATGAACTTTCGAGCGTACCCATCAACTCCTGCAATGATTGGTTTTTCTGTGGCTCCATATTCAAAAATCTTTGAGGGTAATACCTTTTTAAATGCTTCATAATCATTCAAATGTAAAAATAAAAAATCACTTTCTTGGTAGTATTTTGTAAGTTCATTTCTATTGATGGGATTAATAATATTTACGTTATCTACCTGTAAATCAACGAGTTTCTTTATTAATCTGCACTTTGTTCGACCATCCCCAATGATATTGAAAACGAAAGTATCTTTTAGGGTTTTTGCTGCTTCGGGAATGATTTTTTCTAAGCCTTGTCCTTCGCCAATGTTGCCTGCGTAGGTGATGATTTTAAATTTATTTTGATTAATGCCATATTTTTTTTCCAGAAATTTTTCATCAATTCCGTTGGTAAAGAAGGTAATTTCTCCTTCATAAAAACTGAATGAATCCTTGAATCCCTCGGAAACTAAATTAAGGTGAGTGGCTGATAAAATACTAAATTTTTCAGCCCATTTTATGAATGGAATTAAGAAAAACTTGACGGTTTTACTTTTAGCAACGTCAGAGACTCCATCTGAAAGAATATCTCGAATGTCAAGATAGAAAGGGATTTTAGTGGTATTGGCGATAGTTGCCCCTAAAAAAGCGGAGAAAAAACGTCCAGAAGTGACAAAAAGAAGGTC
>JAYUIP010000390.1:0-2361 GCA_043765945.1 Arcicella sp. | reverse complement strand
GAAAAAATCCTGCAATATTATTTCTAATGCCCAAATCCTCAAAATAATATTTTTCACCTATCTCAAAAATCTTTTTTCCATTGATATCTTATCGCTTTACTTTTCTAATAATGAAAGCATCAGTCAGAAGTTTAAGATAATCAATCACCGTATTTATAGAAATTTGGACTTTTTGTAATTTCAAATAATCACTAATTTTCTTTGCCGAAACTTGACTGTCAGCAACATAATGCACTAAATTTTTCAAAAATGCTACATTTCTTATTTGACTTCGTTTAATGATGTCTTTGTAGAGTATTGAATTATAAATATTTTGCAAATATTCTCGTTTTACTTTGGCTTCGTCTGGCAATATCGAAAGCCCAGCCATACCACCAAATTGTAAGTATTTTAGAAAGTTTATCTCATCATTTTCAGTTTCATTTATTTCCAAATATTCTCGGTAATCTAATGGATATACTTCAATTTTTATGAAACGTCCGCTTAATAAACTTGCCAATTCACCCGAAAGCAAATTAGCATTACTTCCGGTGATGTAAATATAAAAATTGGGCTTTTTATAAAAATTTCGTAGCACCTTTTCAAATTCAGCAATTTCTTGAGCCTCATCAATAAAAATGGCAACTTTGGATAATTCCGCTGTATCTGTAATGTATTTATTTAGGCTTTTATAGTCAGTAATATCGTTAAACTCGAAGCTCTCTTTGTCAATATAAATTACTTGGACTCCCTCGGTAATTAATTCTTATGCAGTAGTTTCTAACAAAAAAATCCTACCCTTCTTTGTCCAATCAATATTTTTATCAATGGTTTACTGATAAAAGGTTTTAATTGTCCAAGATATTTTTTTCTTTTATGAATTTCCATTGTGGTAAATTTTTAATATGAAACTACATTTTATTTCAGTATGATGAAAACTTATTTATAGTATTTATTAGAACGTTTGATTACTTAAAATTTCTCTGATTCAAACATTTTCACTTGGGCTCAAATAATCTCCTCACACAATCGACAAATATCTGCCAACAATTCCTTCAAATCCTCCAAAGTAGTCAATGGATTCATCAACGAAACTCGTAAATACGTTCGTTCACGAAGCGTAGTTTGTACGATGTAAAACTTTCCATCATTCAATAATTTATTTCTAATCACTTGAATTTCAGCATCTTGCTTATCTTTCAAACGGAAACATACAATATTACATTCTGGATTTACGCCCAATTCAAAATCTGGGTGAACTTCAATCATTTCGGCAAATTGTTTTCCTAAATCGTAGAGATAATCCACGTGTTCTGCCAATAATTCTTCGCCGTAAGTTTTCAAAATTGAATAGACTTTAACGCTCATTCCAAGTTTAGTACATTCAAAAGTGCGTTTTCCAGAATTAAACCAATCTTGGGAAGTTTGATTCGACCATAAATACTGAGCCTTTTGTTGGAAAGTTTGGTATGAATCATCGTTGTCTTTAAAAATCAAAGCCGTTACCAAAGCAGGCGTTAAAAGCATTTTGTGCCAATCAATCACGACTGAATCCGCCAACGAAATTCCATCAACTTTATGTTTGTATTTTTCCGAGAAAATCACTGCCCCACCGTGAGCTCCATCAACGTGAAACCAAAGGTTTTTTTCTTGGGAGAACTTTCCAACTTCCTCCAAATTATCATAAGAACCCGTAGAAGTAGAACACGAGGAACCAATAATGGCAATTACTTCAAAACCTTTATCAATCGCATCCTGATAATATTTTTCCAATAATTCAGTTCGCATCTGATAGGCTTTATTCGTGGGGATTTTGATAATTCCTTCGCTTCCCATTCCCATAATTCGGGCGGCACGGTCAATGCAATAATGGGCTTCTTCCGAAACAATCACTGCCAATTTTTCATTACTCCCTTCCTCCCAAACGTCCGTTGGAGCGTATTTTGCCCGAGCCGCCAAAAGGGCAGTTAGATTTGCCAAAGTACCGCCCGAAGTCAGAATTCCACCTGATTTTTCATCAAATCCAATGCGTTTTGCCATTAAATCCGTTACGATTTTTTCTAATGGATTTGAGACTAAACCCATTTCATAAACCGCCATGCCGTTGTTCAAAAGGGCGGTTAACATACTCGTGGTGGCAGCAATCGGAGCAATCACACCCACTTGATGCCCCATGTAAAGTGGATTATGCAATTTGGTAGATTTATCAATTACTTTTTTGAAGAGATCTGCGGGATTTTCGTTCACTACCTCGGCAAAATCTTCTTCCCAAAAAGCCAGATTTTCTTCGGGCGATTGAAAAGGAATTGCCTGATTTTCACGGTTTTGAGATTCGGAAAGATAATCAGCTAACAAATCCACCATTTGATGTGCCTGCTCACG
>JAYUIP010000389.1:0-2362 GCA_043765945.1 Arcicella sp. | reverse complement strand
ATTCAATTGAGACATTAACGATTGGTTTTGACATAAAAACGTACCAATCTTTCATCCAGTCTGCTCTATTTGGTTTACCCCTAATTACTCCATTAGTCTGATATTCAGGACATTGTATTCCATGTTCTTTTACGTATTGCGATAATATTTTATCACGGTCATAAGTTACTTTAATTCCCGTTTCTTCGTAAGAAAAGATTTTATTGATACCAATTTGTTGATGAATTTGGGGAATAATATGAATCATTTCTCCGTGAAGAATGATAAACTGTGGAGGTTTTTCTACGGGGCATAGTTCAATTAATTGCTTATTCAAATCAGCCAAAGACTCTTCGACAAATCGCCAATGGCGGGCTGAATAATGAGGGTCATTCCAGACGGATGGTTCAAAAACGTAGAGCAACATCACGGGTAAACCTTCTGCGAGAGCATCGTGAAGGGGAGCGTGGTCACGGAGGCGTAAATCACGTTTGAACCAGACAATATTTATTGGGTTTTCTTTCAAAGTTTTTGATACATGATATAACCATTAACATATCCCAAAGCGGAATGTTTGTAGGCATCGGGAATTTCTCCAATTATTTTAAAACCTAATTTCAGCCACAATTTGACCGCTTTTTCATTTGTTTTAACTACCAAATTAAATTGCATTCCACGAAAACCTAAACGTTGAGCTTCTTCCATTGAAAATTCTGCCATTGTTTTTCCAATCCCTTTTCCACGAGCATTTTTAGAAACCATATATCCCGCATTCACGATATGAGAACCTAAATCCATTTGATTTTCTTTCAGATAAAAAGTCCCTATAATTTCACCATTTTCTTCGGAAACGTAGGTTCTTTTATCCGAAGCAAACCAATAATTCAACATTTTTTCTTTGGAAGAATCAGGGGCAAAAACGTAAGTATCTCCCGTAGAAATAACGTTACTAATAATATGCCAGACGGCTTGGTGGTCAGTTGGATTCGCTAATCTTATAGTCATGTTTTGGGTAAAAAATATTAGACCACGGATTGTACCGATGCTACGGATTTACACGGATAAAATCTAAAAAAATCCGTGTAAATCTGTTAAATCCCAACTCCGTTGCGGGTTCCTCCGTGGTCTAATTATGGTTTAATTATTTCGTCCCGTATTTCTCTGAATATTTACGATAAAGTCGCTTCTGTTTATCATCTAAATCAACTTTACGACCTTGAATGAAAGCGTGTTCAACTTTGGCAGTTCTCATATCCAAAACATCCCCCGCTGAAACGATTAATGTTGCGTGTTTTCCCACCTCCAAAGTACCCACCATTTTATCAATGCCTAAGATTTTGGCGTTGTTGGCAGTAATCAATTTCAACGCCTCTTCCTTATCCATGCCATGACCCGCAACCGTTCCCGCTAAGAAAGGTAAATTGCGAGTTCTCCAATTTAATCCGATATATCCTAAACCTACCAAAACGCCTTTTTGAGCCAATAGATAAGGTAATTTGTAAGAAATATCCGTATCATCATCGGCAGAGTTTGGTAAACGATGCGTTGCATTCAAAATTACAGGAATATTATTTTCTTTCAAAAAATCAGCCGCTAACAAAGATTCTTCTCCGCCAGTTATCACGATTTTTTTCACGCCTTTTGACTTCGCAAACTGGATTGCCTCAATGATTTCTTTGCCATAATCAGCACTGATATAAAGAATTTTTGAGCCATCGAAAAGTCCACGCATGGCTTCCATTTTCACGTTCGTGACAGAAGGCTTTGTTTGAATATAAGCAATGGCATCGTTGAAAGTTTTATCCACTTCTCTTAACGTTTCATCCCTTTTATCATTCTTTTTTGTGCTGATTGTGAACGTATTAAAATCAAAGTCACGCTTGAAATATCCTACCCAATTGATGTGAATTCCATCGTCTTTCTTCAAAGCAGCATCTTCCCAATTCCAACCATCCATTTGCATAATTGATGATGTTCCCGCCACAATTTCACCCTGTGGTGTTGCTTGGGTAATTAAAATTCCATTGCTTCTTACGGTAGGAATTAGCTCAGAATCAGTATTGTAGGCAATTAAAGCCCTCACGTGAGGATTAATACCACCGATTTCTGCCATGTCATTAGTTGAACGAACGGCATCAATTTCAGTTAATCCTAATTCATTGGCAGGAGATATAAGTCCTGGATAAATACTTTTTCCAGCTAAATCAATGGTTTCAGTATTGGCTTTGTCGTAGGTCGTTCCAGCTCCACCAACTGCGGTGATGATTCCTTTGTTGAAAACGATTACACCATTCTCAATCACTTGCCCAGTGGCAGTATGAATGGTTGCACCTGTGAGTGCGATTGCCTTCATTTGCGGACTCGCTGCCGCTTGATTTTGGGC
>JAYUIP010000388.1:0-2372 GCA_043765945.1 Arcicella sp. | reverse complement strand
CAATTAATTACGATAATCTTTTACACCATCCTTTTCTTCTTCATTCAAGTGATGGTTAATGATAAATTCGTGGGAATTGCCATCTCAATTTTGTTTTTGGTGGTACAAATGGTGATGTCTTTCTTGGGCGTTGAACATACGATGCTTACGTTTGCGAGTGGAGATTTGGGAAGTTTTTCTGACATGAATTCATACGGTCATTTTGTAAAATCGTTCTCTTGGTTAAGTGTTTATTGGTTAGGATTTTCGATGATAATTTTTGCCGTTGCCACCACGCTTTCAGTCCGTGGAACGGAAGAATTATTGAAAACTCGTTGGTTGATGGGTCGTCATCGTTTCACTAAACAGATTGCTACATTTTCTATTTTTTCATTAATAACATTCTTATTATCAGGATGTTACGTATTTTATAATACCAACGTTTTAGAGAAATACGAGAACTCGAAAACCCGTGAAAAAGGGCAGGCTTTGTATGAAAAAACCTTAAAAGCCAAATACGAATTCATGAATCAACCCAAGATTGTGGAGTCGGACATTAAGGTGGAATTGTATCCTTCAAAACGTTCGATGTCGGCGGATGGCTTTTATTACTTGAAAAATAAATCAACCCAAACGATAAAAGACGTTTATATTATGTTCAATAAACCCGTGGATGTGAAGGAATTAACGTTTTCAAATGGCTCAAAAATCAAGCAACAATGGAAGGATTGGGGCGTAACGATTTACACCCTCAATAAACCGCTTGCCCCACAGGATTCAGTAAAGTTATCGTTCAAAGTGGCGGTGGATTCCAAAAGTTTCCTTTCGGGTGTGGCGGGAAATTCATTGGTTTATAACGGAACATTTTTTAATAATTCGGACTATTTTCCTTCAATTGGTTATGAATCGGGAGGCGAATTATTGAGTGAAGATGAGCGCAAAAAGCAAGGTTTGAAACCCAAAGAACGCATGATGGAACAGTCGGATAAACGTGGACTTTCACAGAATCTTTTTGGCGATGATGCGGACTGGATTCGCTTCCAAATGACCATCGGAACGGAGCCTGACCAAACGGCAATTGCTCCTGGATATTTACAAAAAACCTATCAAGAAAGCAATAGAAAGTATTTTTCGTATAAAATGGACAGACCAATGGTCAATTTTTATTCGGTGGTTTCGGCTCGTTATGGAGTGATGAAAGACAAATGGAAGGACGTAAACTTAGAGATTTATTACAACAAAGGACACGACAAAAACCTTGGTAGAATGATGGATGGCTTGAAGGAATCGTTGGAATATTATTCAAAAAGTTTCTCGCCTTATCAGTTCCGTCAGATGCGGATTATGGAGTTTCCAAAGTATGCAAGTTTTGCCCAATCTTTTGCTAATACGATTCCGTTTTCAGAAGGAATTGGTTTTGTTTTGGACGTAAAAGAGAAAGACCCAAACATTCCATTTTACGTAACCGCCCACGAAATGGGGCATCAATGGTGGGGACATCAGGTGACGGAAGCCAACGTGAAAGGTAGTTCAATGTTGTCGGAATCTATGTCGGAATATTCGGCTTTGATGGTGATGAAACACAACACCAAACCTGAAGTAATGCAGAAGTTTATGGGGATAAATTTGGATAGCTATTTGTGGGGACGTAGCAACGAAACTAAGAAAGAAATGCCACTTTCGCAGGTGGAAAGACAGCAATATATTCATTACAACAAAGGCTCATTATGTATGTACGCTTTGCAGGATTACATTGGCGAAGACCGCATTAATTCGGCGTTGAGTCAGTACATAAAAGATTGGCAATATCCAAGTCCAGACCATCCAAAGGGGCGTTATCCAACTTCGACCGACTTAATTGGCTACCTCAGAACTGCCACACCCGATAGCTTAAAATACTTGATTAAAGATATGTTTGAAACCATTACACTTTACGAAAATAAAGTCGAAAAGGCTGAATATATCCAAAGTAAAGACAAGACTTTTGAAGTAACTTTAACCCTAAATTCAGAGAAATTCAGAGCCGACAGTTCAGGAAATCAAGCTCCCATAAAACTTAATGAATGGATTGATGTTGGCGTTTATGGAAAGGATGCGAAAGGAGAAGACAAATTGTTATATCTGAAAAAGCATTACTTCACAAAAAAAGACAACATCTTGAAAATCAGGGTAAAAGAAGAGCCAACCAAGGCAGGAATCGACCCAATCAATGTCCTAATAGACCGCCATTCGAGTGATAATGTGAAGGTTTTGAGTAAGAAAGAGGCAGTTTAGGGAGTGTTAAAGTGCTTTTAAGTGCTGTCATTGCGAGGCACGAAGCAATCTGTTGGATTGAAGGGAAAATCTATTGGTGCTGTCATTGCGAGCGTAGCGAAGCAATCTTTTGGCTTGAT
>JAYUIP010000387.1:0-20777 GCA_043765945.1 Arcicella sp. | reverse complement strand
GTTTTGTAGATAATTTGGCGTATTTAATGAATCCTTCGCACAATCATAACGAGACGTTTTATATATTCAAAATAGTAGCCCCCTAACCCCCGAAGGGGGAATTGTTCCTCCAATTTTTCGTAGGATAAACTCCCCCTTCGGGGGCTGGGGGGCTAATCCTCTGGAAACGGAATATAGATAAAATTCACAAAATCGTTATCAATCACAAATAAACAACAGAACTCATCGGGGTCTTTGTAGCTTGTTTTGAACACCTCCACATTTTCCTCCGCAATGATTTCACGTTGCACAAACTCTTCCATCATCGAAGCGTGATAATGCCACTGATTATCGTTCATTTCGTGAATTCCAATCAACTTTGAACCAATTGGTACAGGATTTTGCGATACGGCAAAAATGGGGTATTTAGAAAATCCACGAGTGCGGATTTGATAAGACGCTTCCTTCAAAAATTCGGAAACAATCACAAAATCAGTGGAAATAATACCCAAACGCTTTCCGTTTAAATCGTGCGAATTGGCTGAATTGGATATGGCTTGATAATCTTCGAGCATAATAAATTAGAAGCCCCCTAACCCCCGAAGGGGGAATTTTATTCGACGCAGATGACGTAGAACAATTCCCCTTCGGGGGTTAGGGGGCTATTTAAAACCGTGCTGCACTCAGCAAACTTAAATCTTTATAATTCATGCCAAATTTTTTGGCGATGTTGGCGTTTGTTAAACTGCCTTTGTAGGTATAAACCCCTTTCATAAAGGATTTGTTCGCAAAAATGGCTTCTTCAATGCCGCCCGTTTTGCCTGTTTTCAACAGAAATGAGGTAAAAATATTGCTCAACGCTTGGGTGGCAGTATGTGCTACTCGGGAAGGGATATTGGGTACGCAGTAATGAATAACGCCGTATTTTCGATAAATCGGATTGTCGTGGGTTGTCATTTCGGAAGTCTCAAAACAGCCTCCTTGGTCAATGCAAACGTCAATGATTACTGAATCAGGTTTCATCAACGATACCATTTCTTCGGTAACGATGCAAGGGGTAAAACCATCCTCGGCACGCAAAGCTCCAATAACAACATCCGCCTCTGAAATTGCCTGTGTAAGCGTACTGGAATCAATAATGCAAGTATAAATATTTTGTCCAACTGAATATTTTAGTCGTTGCAATTTGTAAATATCTTTATCAAAAACCTTTAAATCTGCTCCCAAACCAATGGCAATTCTGGCAGCATATTCTGAGACGGTACCTGCTCCCAAAATCACCACTTTCGTAGGTGGCACACCCGTGATTCCTCCCAGAATTACGCCCATTCCATCGTTGGCACTGCTTAAACATTCAGCTGCAATTAGCATGACCGTACTCCCCGCAATTTCGGACATAGCTCTGATAATGGGCATTCCGCCAGCGTTATCTTCAATGTATTCGTAACAAAGTCCCGTGATTTTTTTACGGTTCAATTTCTCAAAATACTCCTTTATCATTCGGGGCATATTCAAAGCTGAAATCACCGTAGAGCCATTATTGAGATACTCAAATTCAGAATCTGTCAAAGGCTGAACTTTCAAAATCACATCAGATTTGAATACTTCTTCGGTGGTGTAGGAGATTTGTCCACCCGCATCAGAGTATTGATTATCCGTAAATTTTGCTCCACTCCCTGCCCCTGTTTCAACCAAAACCTGATGCCCATTACGCACCAAAAGTCCCACTGCCGAGGGTGTAAGCGACACACGTCTTTCCTGCATCGAAACTTCCTTGGGAATTCCAATGAATAAACTTTTGGCGTTCTGTTTGGTCCAGACTAATGCCTCCTGCGTTTGGAACCCAGTTTGGGCAAGAACTTCTTTAAAACCTGTTGGTTGGGGCATATTTTGAGTTGAGATTTGAGATAGTAGCTAAATATCATTCAAAAATCTTAAGGATTTTGGATTTCGTCTAATATGCTGAATGTCACACAAATAAATGACATTATCGTTCATGTAGTAAATGAGATGATAACTTTTTTTGAAATTAATGTGTCGATAAACTCTTCGATTACTACCAGTTATTAAAATAGGATATGAGAGAGGATTAACAAATATCTTATCCATGCAGGTTACAATCTCCTTTTTGAAACTTCCATGAGATTTCACTGATACCTCTAATAAATATCTTAGAATTTCGTCAAGACTATCATAAAATTGATTTTTAATTTCAAGTTGATATTCTGATTCGAATTCTATTTCCATTCTTTTAATTTCTTTTTAAATTCATCGTAACTCATCGTTCTTCCGTTATCAGCGACATTATCCAAATGTTCTGTTAATTGTTTCAATGTCATCGTATCTCCATTTATCGTCTTTTCATAAGGAGTCATGACATCATCCTCAAAAACTTTACTTTTGATTTTGAGTTTTTTTGCTAAAGAAAGCATCATTTCTAAATGCTGACGTGAGTTTATTTCTAATGCCAACGTTGTCATTGTCTTCTATTTTAAAATTTCCCATAAAAATACACTAAACCCCCACTTTTTCCAAATGAATTTCTCTTGCTCCATCTTCTAAAACTTTGATGTCAATTTTTAAGTATTTGGTTGGCAATAAGTTAGCAATTTTTGAAGCCCATTCGATGAAACATCTTTCGCCCGAAAACAAATAATCTTCTACACCAATATCCATGGCTTCTTCCTCATTTTTAATTCTGTAGAAATCAAAATGGTAAAGGTCTTTTCCCTGTTTTGTGGTGTATTCGTTCACCAATGAATACGTGGGACTCTGCACGTGACTCGTGACTATCAACACATCGCAAATGGCTTTGATAAGCGTTGTTTTCCCCGCTCCCATTTGCCCTTCAAAAATCCAGACGGGTGTTTTTTGCCCAAATTCAAGAATGGTTTTGGCAACGGTTTTTATTTCGTTTAATGAATTGTATGTAATTGATTTTGTGTTCATTTTATCTTTTCATTATTTCCCTCACCTCTTTATTTTCTCTACCTCCTCGCTAAAACAGAATCGTGCAATTGTACCACAAAATCCACTTGTTCATCCAAAGTCATAAACGAAGTATCCATCAAAACGGCATCTTTTGTTTGAGTTAAAGGTCCTTCTTCACGGGTTGAATCAATGATGTCACGTTTCTTAATATTCGCTAAAATCATGTCTAAATCCACCATTTCGCCCTTTTCTAATAATTCTCGTTGGCGGCGTTCTGCTCTGATAGTTGGGTCTGCCGTCATAAAAACTTTGATTTCAGCGTTTGGAAAAACCTTCGTGCCGATGTCTCGCCCATCCATCACAACGCCACGATGTTTTGCCATTTTTTGTTGTTGAGCCACCATGGCTTTCCGCACGATCGTGATGGCACTCACCTCCGAAACCATTTGCGAAATATACATCTTTCGAATTTCTTCTTCCACATTCAAGCCATTTAAAAATACATCACTTGCACCCCGATTTTCGTTAAAATGAAAAGTAATATGTATTTCTGACAAAGCCTTTTCAACGTCATGTGGATTGGTTAATGTTACATGGTTATCATAAAAATACAAACTTACTGCCCTATACATTGCCCCCGTATCAACAAAAGCATAACCTAATTTCTTAGCAACTCGTTTAGCCGTAGAACTTTTCCCACAACTCGAATGACCATCAAGAGCAATAATCGTTTTTTTCATATTTATTGATTTTGTTTGCAAAGATAGGGCAAAAGGTGAAATTGGAAAATTTGGACGTAAAAAAGCCAAGATTTCTGGTCTTGGCTTTTCTTTTTAAGCAAATAATTCTTATTTCTGAACCTTAATATCAAAAGTTATTTTTCCAGCAAGTCCTTCTTCAAGACCAGTTATTTTTACTAACCCTTTTTTCTTTCTACCATTCACAAAAGCATACGTTTTACCAACTTCTACCGCAATACTTTGGGAAGTTTCTGAGATAGTTAATCCATTCAAAATGGCATCGGTTGCCATGGCAAAATCAACTGTTGAAGGTGTTGATATAAAATAAGTTGGCGTTCCACCAGCAGTACTTCCACCTCCACAAATTGGGTTTGAGGCAGGTATTGTGGTAGAAAATCCTAATTTCTGACGCTCTGGATTAGATAAAAGCGTTGGCTTGATCGTTGGCGAACCAAAAGCTGCATAAGTAATATCAATATATTTCATGTTTGAATCTATGTCACAAACTGCATATACATCACCCGTTGCCGAAGCTACTCTTGACCCTAAATCGTTTCTTTGAGCTCCTAAAACAATGCCAATCCAAGAAGCGATTTGTCCATCCGCAGAGATATTAATTACCAATGTCTTACGAGTAACTTTTTCGTTGTTGTCATACACATCAAAATGTAAATAAGTCTTTCCTGTTGTTGCCGAAACCGTAAAATCAATCGTCTGCGTTTGCTCGTCACGATTTTTTAATTTAATTTCAAATAAAGGTGCATCTTTTTTACCACGATAATTTGCCTTATCTGCCACAAATACACGCATAATTCTTGGTTTTTCACTCGTTGGCGTTTTCTTAATAGTCAATGAAACGTTAACATTGTCACCACTCGCAGCCACTACGCTTGGGTCAGTATTTAATTTAGCATCCGTAAAAGTGATATCTAACTTACCATCTGCAACAGGAAGAGTCAAATCTTCTAATGGGGCTTGAATTTCTGGCGTAATGCCGCATGATGCAATGAACATCACAGTAATAGCAAGGAATGAATATTGTAATTTTTTCATAAAAGTAATTAGCCCCTAATTTTTTTTGGGAGGATTTGTTTGAAAACATCTCATGCACGGGGCTGAGGATATGGCATGAAAATTTCTAAAAATAATTAATTATTGTTTTGATAATCAATGAATTACATTCTTTTCAATCAGAAGTAAATGATTGTTTTGATGTGTATTGTGGAGATATTGATTATCAAAATTAACGATTTATACTCAACATTGGTATTTTAGAATTGGTAATTTTCAAATTTCAATTCAATTCCTCTATTAACTTTACGAAAGTTTAACCCGCAACGGAGGTATTTCGGGAAGTGGGCTAAACATCATTAATCACAGCCAAGAAAATCAGTAAATCATGCAAATCAAAGGCAATATCATCAATATTCTCGAAAGAAAAATTCAATTCGGAACCATAGAAATTAAAGCCGGAATTATTAAAAAAATAAGCCCCCTATCTCCTATCTCCCGTCTCCATTCCTACATCCTTCCTGGCTTTGTGGATGCTCACGTTCACGTAGAAAGTTCGATGCTCACGCCCATTCAATTTGCTCGTTTGGCGGTTGTTCATGGCACAGTTGCTACGGTTTCTGACCCACACGAAATTGGGAATGTTTTGGGTAAAGCGGGCGTAGAATACATGATTGAGAATGGTCGTAGAACACCTTTTAAATTCTGTTTTGGAGCTCCACCGTGCGTACCTGCCACCACGTTTGAAACCGCAGGAGCAACCATTACACCCAACGATATTGAGGAATTATTTATCACTTATCCAGAAATTGGATATTTGGCGGAAGTCATGAATTTCCCTGGTGTTTTGAATAATGACCCCGACATGATGGCGAAAATTGCGTTGGCAAAACAATATAACAAACCAGTTGATGGACACGCCCCAGGCTTGCGAGGAGACGATGCCCGAAGGTATATTGAAGCAGGTTGCCAAACCGACCACGAGTGTTTTGCGGCTGAGGAAGCATTGGATAAATTAAAATATGGCATGAAAGTTTTGATTCGAGAAGGTTCAGCCGCCAAGAATTTTGAAGCCTTAATTGACTTACTGCCAGAATATTACGAAAATATGATGTTTTGTTCAGACGATAAACATCCTGATAATTTAGTGGAAGGTCATATCAATTTATTAGTAAAAAGAGCCTTAGCAAAATATCCAGATTTATTGTTTGAAACCTTGCAAATGGCGTGTGTAAATCCTGTTTTACATTATAATTTACCCGTAGGTTTACTTGAAGAAGGCAACCCAGCTGATTTTATTGTCATTGATAATTTGCAGGATTTTAACGTTCTTCAAACTTATCTAAACGGTGAAATCGTATCAGAAAATGGCATCTCTAAGATTGAGAATTTACCCAGTGATGTTGTCAATAATTTTAACTGTGAAACCAAAAAAGTAGAAGAATTTGCTTATAAAAATTCAGAATCAGAACAATTAAATATTAAAGTTATTGAAGTTTTGGACGGTCAGTTAATTACCTTAAAATCTGAACATAAACCTAAAATCCAGAACGGTTTTGTGGTATCAGATACGGAACGAGACATTCTAAAAATAGTGGTTGTAAACCGTTATCAAAATGCTCCTCCTGCGATTGCTTTTATCAAAAATTTTGGATTAAAGGAAGGAGCAATTGCTTCATCGGTTGCCCACGATTCTCATAATATTATTGCTGTAGGTGGGGATGACGAATCTATTTGTGAAGCCGTGAATATGATTATTGAAGCCAGAGGTGGCGTATCAGCTATTAATGGAAAAGGACAAAAAAATATTTTAAAATTACCAATCGCAGGTATCATGTCCGATCGTGACGGTTATGATGTTGCCAAAGAATATTCTGCCATCGACCAATTTGCCAAACAATTAGGCTGCACATTGGCTTCACCCTTTATGAGTCTATCGTTTATGGCACTTTTAGTGATTCCAAACCTAAAATTATCCGATTTGGGATTATTTGATGGAGAAAAATTTAGTTTTACGAGTTTATTTGTAAAATAATTGTTAATTTTAGGTTTTCTAACGCTAACAAAAACATAAAAACGCTATTAAGACAAACAATAATTTCATCAACCAAACAAAGAAAATACTTCCAAAAAAATCTCATTAAGAAATTTATCTGAACACACGCCTTTAAATAACTTAATTGACAATTTTCTAATCTTTACACAAGAACTTGAAACAAGTTCTTAAATTACCTCTTCATTATAAATTTAAAATTGATGACAAATTTATTTTTCATCTGATATTAGTTTGCATAATTTTTTGTTTACATATTCACCTTTTTCAATTTTTTAATTTTCATTAACTTTTTTAAAATCACATGAGAAAAATTCTTCTATTATCGGTCTTAGCGGTGCTGGGACTTTGCGGGCAGTTATTTGCTCAAGACAGGATGGTAACTGGTAAGGTTATCGATGGCAAAGATGGGTCGGCACTCCCTGGCGTAAGTGTAGCGGTGAAAGGTTCGACCAAAGGAACAACCACTGATGCTACTGGTAGCTTCAAAGTGAGTGTCCCAAATAATGCAACGCTCTCAATCAGTTTTGTTGGCTATTCTTCGCAGGAGGTTAAAACGGGTAATCGTTCAGAAATAAATGTGCAGATGAATGAAAACGTGAATCAACTTTCAGAAGTTGTTGTAACGGGTTTGGCAACGAGTGTAAAACGGTCAAACTTAGCCAATGCAGTTTCAACCGTTTCAGCCAGTCAATTAATGGGAACAACTACTCCTGTAACAACGGACGGAGCTTTGTACGGAAAAATGACAGGTGTGAACATCCAAGCTAACGGTTCAGTACCTGGTGGTGGATTTTCGATGCAAATGCGTGGTGTTTCTACTTTGGGTGCATCAGCTTCTCAGCCTTTGTTTATTATCGACGGTGTTTATATCGACAATGATCAATATTCAAATGGTCGTTCGGCGGGTAATAAAGCAACTGGAGGTTCTTCAAACTCAACGCAGGATAATAATGCTAACCGTTTAGCCGACATTAACCCTGACGATATTGAGAATATCGAAGTATTGAAAGGAGCTTCTGCGGCAGCAATTTACGGTACTCGTGCCAATGCTGGTGTTGTTATTATCACAACGAAACGTGGTAAAGGTGGTAAATCAAAAATTTCTTTCGGACAAGATTTTGGATTTTCGCAAGCCTGGCGTTTTTACGGTGGTGCTGAATGGAATGCACAAAAAATTACGGATTATTTCGGAGCAAGTGATGTGCCTCTTTTCAATGCAGCTAAGGCTTCTGGAAAATATTATGATTATGAAAAAGAAATTTTCGGTGGAACAGGTATGATTAGAAATACACGTTTGAGTGTAACAGGTGGAGACGAAAAAACTAAATTTTATGTGAATGGCAGTCTTTCAGATGAAACAGGTATTGTAAAAAATACAGGTTTCACACGTGCATCTTTCAGAGCAAATCTTGACCACAAGATTACACAATGGCTAGATATGGGCGTTACAACCAATTATATTTTCTCAAACAATGATCGTGGTTGGACGGGTAATGATAACTCAAATATCAACTATGGATATAACCTGCCCTACACAAGACCATATTATGATTTGTTCCCAGATGCCAACGGAAATTATCCAGATAGCCCAGTAGGTGAAAATCCATTTGCTATCCGTGACCGTGCAACTAATAATCAAAAAGTAAATCGTTTGTTGTTAGGCTTCAATCTGAATGCTCGCTTGATTAACAAGGAGACAATGGGATTGAATCTGAAATTTAATGGAGGTATTGATTATCAAAATGGTTTTTCTACCTTGTATTTACCCTCAGATTTACAATCGCAACGTGCAGAAGCAAATCCAGGATACGCTCAAGATACTCGTAATGAGGTAGTTAACGCAAATATGCAGTTAGCATTCGTATTCACCAATGCTTTGATGAACAACAAATTGAACTTAACTACTTCGGGAGGTTTAGTTTCACTTACCAGAGATGTCCGTTTGAATTACACTCGTGGAACAGGTTTACCAGCAGGTATTTATAATCCAGGAGCTGCCAAGGTAATTTCATCTTCTCCAGAATATCGCTTCAATAAAGACGTTGGTATTTTTGCTCAACAAGAAGTAAACTGGGATGATAAAGTTATCGGTACTGTAGGTATTCGTTTCGATAAATCTACTTTGAATGGTGAGTTTGACAGATACTATGCCTTTCCAAGAGCTTCTTTAGCGGTGAATTTAGCAAAATTTGCTTTCTTTGACGTTCCTTCCGTAAACCAAGTAAAGTTCCGTGCTGCTTATGGTGAAACGGGTGGTGTGCCAAACTGGAGTGTTCCTTTTAACCAGTTATTAACCGTTGGTACGGGTGGATTGGGCGGTTTAGTACCAAGCACTGCGGGTGGAAATCCACAAATTCAACCTGAAAGAGCTACGGAACTAGAAGGAGGTCTTGATTTAGGTTTCTTGAACAATCGTTTTACAGTAGAATTAACTGTTTACAAAAAGAAAGTATTTGATTTGATTCAACCATTAGTATTGGCTCCAACAACTGGTTTAACTCAAATCCAAACGAATTTAGCTGCATTGGAAAATACGGGTCTTGAAATTTCGGTTGGTGCTCAATTGGTTCAAAAACCAAATTTCAGCTGGTTCGTTCAGCCTTTGTTCTGGTTTAATCGTTCTCAAATGACTCGCTTAGATATTCCTGAGCGTTTAACGGGCGGATTTGGTGCAACTTTCGGACAGTGGAGAGTTAAAAAAGATTTATCACCAACTCAAATTGTTGGACAACCACGTACAGATCCAGCAGATCCAACTTCTTGGTCAGTTTATGGAGACAATCAACCTAAGTTTGAATTCTCATTGAATAACAAAATTACTTTCTTGAAGAATTTTGAATTGTCAGCTTTGATGCACTGGAAAAATGAATTTACCATTGTTTCATTGGCTCGTGTATTGTGGGATGAAGGTGGAAATACTTCAGACTGGAATAGTACAAGTTTAGGATTAACCGATGGTGGAAAAGTTGCAAAAGCAGGAGAAACAGTCGCTCCAAATGGAATTGCTCGCCAAAATGTGAACGGTCCTGGAGTTGAAGGTTATAATCCATCAGTTGCCAGTTATTTACGTCTCCGTGAAGTTGGTCTTTATTACCGTGTGCCACGTACCATCGTGAAAAGTGCTTTCAAAGGAGTTGTTGAAAATATCAAAGTTGGTTTCTCTGGCAATAATTTATTGACTTGGACGGACTATAAAGCTGGATATGACCCAGAAAATTCAAACTTTGGTAATGCAGCCTTAGGTGGTGGTATAGATATTGGTTCAATTCCAAGTACTCGCAGAATGATGTTCCATTTAACACTTGATTTTTAAGAATAAGTTATTAAAGCACTTTTTTAAATAATCTTAAAATATTATTATAATGAAAAACAATAAATTCAAAATATTTTTAGCGACATCAATCCTCGGAATGAGTGTGATGTCGTGTAGTGTTCTTGAAACTAAGGAAGTTATTGACCCAAACAGCCCAAGTGTTGGTTCAGTATTAAATAATGCTTCTAAGGCTCAATTAGACGGTTTAGCCATTGGTCAAATAGCTCGTGCCAGAAATGGTGTTGATACGTATTTGCAAGTAATGGGGACATTAGGAAAAGAACTATTCAATTTCAACACCACAGAATCTCGTTGGATGACGGAATTGAACGGACTTCGTCCTATTGATAATTCGGCTTTCTATAACGGAGCTACTACTTCTTTTGGACCTCCTGTAAGACAAGCTAACACGCTTTTAGCTTCGCTTGATAAAACCACAGCAGTTACCGAGGAGCAGAAAAATGGATATCGTGGTTTGGCAAATACTTTCAAAGGTTTAGCTTACTTATATCAGTTGAATGCACAATTTACCAATGGTGTACGTCTGAACGTTGAAGATCCTTTAAAGCCCAGTAAGTTTGCTACTTACGAGGAATCATTGGCTGGAATTAAGAAATTTTTAGATGATGGTGCGACTCAGTTAGATAAAGCGGGTACTGGTTTTGCTTTTGCACTTCCTGCAACTTACACAGGTTTCAATACTCCGGCAAACTTCAAAAAGTTCAATCGTGCTATTGCATTGAGAGTTGCTCTTTATCAGAAAGACTGGGCAGGTGCTGCGGCTATTCTTCCACAAACTTTTTATAGTTTAACGGGAGATTTAAACGTAGGCCCAAGTCACGCTTTTAATCCAACCGCACCCGATGTACAAAATCCATTGTTGAATACTTCAAGTGTTCGTATCGTGGCAATTGATAAATTGGTTACTGATGCCGAAGCGGGAGATAAGCGAGTTTCTTCTAAGTTAACAACTTTGGATAAAGCCTTGGAATATACCTCTGGAACGGTTGTAACGAGTAAATATCTCTTCAAAATATATACTTCTGGTAATCAGTCGGTATCTATCGTTCGTAACGAAGAATTAATTTTAGCAGCGGCAGAAATCGCAGCACAACAAGGGCGTGCTGCCGATGCGGTTGCTCACATTAATGTTATTCGTAAAGCAGCTGGTATTACAAATTATACAGGTGCAACAACTCAAACAGCTTTGATTAATGCCATTTTGAAAGAGCGTTTGTATTCTTTATGGTATGAAGGACATCGCTTAGTGGATATGCGTAGATACGGCAAAATTGCCGAAATTTTTGTACCAGTTGCAAATATGAAAGTTTTAGAAAAATTAGAAAGACCAGTTGCGGAAGTAAACTGGGATAAAGCTAATCCTTAGTAGATTTCAATTATTCAAATAAAAGAGGCTCATCAATTGATGAGCCTCTTTTGTTAAAACATAAACCCATCTAAATTATCAATTCACAACCCTTTCAACTTGGTTATAAAATAATAATCTCTTTAAATTCACGTTATATTAACGTTAATAAAAACTTATCTGAAAAAAAATAGTTAATTTTAGTTAATTATTCATTACCACGTTTCAAAAACTAACACAACCAAAAATTTTGTAGTCCAAATTACTCCACAAATTACTCTTTAATGGTTTATTGAAATTAACACAATCAATTTTCCACTACTCAATCAATTTATAAATACTGCTGATTAATTAGCGTCCACGAGTTTTTGAAAATTCGGGAAAACTCTCTTTAAAATTATTTTAAAATCTCACGGCAAATTGTCGCATGAGAAAGTAATCCTTTTATCCAAAATTTGGATTAAGGTTTCTTAACACGATTACACTTTTTACAATTGTAATATTTTACTAAATTTTCATCAATAAAACTTAACACAAACATGAAAAAAATGTTACTTTTTATCTCCTTGCTATTCATGGCATCGGGGATAAATACGTTCGCACAAGACAGGCAAATTTCGGGGATAGTCACCTCCTCGGAAGACAATTCTCCTTTACCAGGGGTAAATATTGCTGTTCGAGGAACAAATCGGGGGACTACTACGGGTGCTGATGGTAGTTATAAAATTAGTGTTGATAAACAGTCGACGTTGGTGTTTTCATTCGTTGGCTTTCAAGCTCAAACTATTAATGTAGTGGACAGAACGAACATTAATGTGGCTTTAACAACAGAAGTTGGTGCCTTAGAAGAGGTGGTTGTGACGGCTTTGGGGATTACTCGTGAGAAAAAATCATTGGGTTATGCCTCACAGGAAGTAAAAGGAGACCAAGTGAATACTGCCAAAGAAAGTAACTTTATTAATTCGCTTTCTGGGAAGGTCTCTGGAGTTGAAATTAAACGTAATAACAATCTTGGTTCATCTTCAAATATTGTAATTCGTGGTTTTAAATCGCTTACTGGAAACAATCAAGCCTTATTTGTGGTGGACGGTGTGCCCATTGATAATGCAAACACAACAAGTGTAGGAACTGCCCAAGGTGGTGGTGGTTATGATTATGGGAATGCTGCCTCAGACATTAATCCCGATGATATTGAGTCAATTAATATTTTGAAAGGTGCAGCTTCAACGGCATTGTATGGTTCAAGAGCAGCGAATGGTGTTGTGATTATTACGACCAAAAAAGGCAGAAAAAGTCAAGGAATTGGTGTTACTGCGTCAGTAGGTTATTCAGTAGGTTCGATTGATAAATCTACATTTCCAGAATATCAAACGCAATACGGTGGTGGATATGGTTTGTATTATGAAGACCCAACTTCACGCTTTTTGTTCCGTGATATTAATGGCGATGGTAAGGAAGATTTAGTAGTTCCAACGGGTGAGGATGCTTCTTGGGGTGCAAAATTTGATCCAAATCTTCAAGTGTATGACTGGCGTTCTTTTGACCCATCTTCTCCTCAATTCGGGAAATCAAGTCCTTGGGTTGCGGCTCAAAATTTACCCGATAAATTCTTTAATAATTCAACAACTTTTAATGGAAGTGTTGGGTTGGAAGGCGGTGGAGAAAACGGAACTTACCGTGTTTCATACACCAGATTTGACCAAACGGGTATTTTACCAAACAGTTCGATTCAAAAGAACAGTTTTTCATTTTCTGGAACGCAAGATTTTTCAAAAAAATTAACGGCAACAACGAGCATCAATTTTATTCGTCAAGATGCGAAAGGACGTTACAGCAATGGTTATTCAGACAATATCATGAGTAGTTTTCGCCAGTGGTATCAGACAAACGTTGATATTTTGGATTTGAAATCGGTATTTGATAGAACGGGACAAAATATTACTTGGAACTGGGCTGATCCATCTGATTTGAAGCCTATTTACTGGGATAATCCATACTGGCAACGTGCAAACAATTTCCAAACGGATTGGAGAAATCGTATTTTTGGAAATGTGGCTTTGAATTATAAAATCACCGAAAATATTGACATTTTAGGTCGTGTGACGTTGGATACTTACAATGAGTTGCAAGAAGAAAGAGTGGCAGTTGGTTCAATTAACAATAACGGAGTGGCAAAATATGACCGATTCGACCGTAATTTCAGAGAGATGAATTATGATTTGTTTTTGAATTATAACAAAGAATTTTCTGAAACTTTCAGTTTAAAAGGCTTAATTGGTGGAAACATTCGTCACGCACAAACGGGTAGTGTTTTTGCTGGAACGCAAGGTGGTATAGTTGTTCCTGGTTTGTATTCATTATCAAATACGGTTTCACCAATTTCTGCTCCGTCAGAAACCTATTCTCAAATTTATCAGGAGGGTATTTTTGCGAGTGCTTCTTTTGGATACAGAAATGAACTATTCTTGGATATTACTGCCCGTCGAGACGTTTCTTCATCCCTTCCTAATGCAAACAATACTTACTACTATCCATCCGTTTCTGGTAGTTACATTTTCTCAAATAAATTAAGCGAAAGTTGGACGGCTTTGAGTTTTGGTAAATTGAGAATGAATTATGCCGAAGTTGGAAACACAGCACCACCACAAAGTTTACTGAATACTTATGTGAAACCGACGAACGTAAATGGTGATACAAGAGATTCATTTGGTGGACAAACTTTATTTTCTACGAGTGTTACCTTGAATAATCCAAATTTGAGACCAGAACGCACAAAAAGCGTTGAGGCAGGTTTAGAAATGAAGTTCGTGAAAAACAGAATAGGATTTGATGTTTCGGTGTATCGCACACTTTCGGTTGATCAAATTTTACCCGTAGCTATCTCAAAAACAACGGGTTATAATAGAAAATTTGTTAATGCAGGAACAATCGAAAATAAAGGTGTTGAACTTTCTTTGTTCGCAATTCCAGTTCAATTCAAAGACCTTTCTTGGAGAGTTGGCGTGAATTATACAATGAACCGTAATAAAGTACTTGAATTATTTGAAGGCGTAGATAATCTGCAAATAGCTACGTTTCAGGGTGGTGTAACACTAAATGCAGCCATTGGTGAACCTTATGGCTTATTGAGAGGTGCTGATTTTGTGTACAATAACGGTCAGAAAGTAGTGCTTCCTTCTGGATATTACCAACAGTCTGATGCCACAAGTGTAATAGGAAACGTGACCCCAGATTGGAAAATGGGTATCACAAATACGGTGAATTATAAAGGACTTTCTTTAAGTTTCTTGATTGATATTCAAAAAGGTGGAAGTGTGTTTTCGTTGGATAGATATTACGGTTTAGCCACGGGTTTATACGCTGATACAACTCCTTTGAATGATAAAGGTAGCCCAGTTAGAAGTTCAAATGCAGAAGGTGGTGGCTATATTGTGCCAGGTGTGTTGGCAGATGGAACGCCAAATACAAAACGTGTTTCGGGTGAAAACTTTGGAATATTTGGATACAGAAGAAACCCTGCATCAGCGTTTATTTATGATGCCAGTTACGTAAAATTAAGAGAGGTAACGATTTCTTACAAATTACCAGTTAGTTTGTTCGGTGGAAGTCAATTTATCAAAGGAGCAACGTTTTCAGTAGTAGGTCGAAATCTTTGGATAATCAGTAAAAACTTGCCTTATGCTGATCCAGAAGATGGAATTACATCGGGTAATATTTCTGGTTTTCAGTCGGGTGTTTATCCTTCGGTTAGAGAAGTTGGTGGTAGTCTTAAATTCTCATTCTAAAATAATAATCATAGCCACAAAGTCACTAAGACACAAAAAATTCTTTACATAAAACCTTAGTGTACTTAGTGCCTTCGTAGCAAATAAAGATAAAAAAAATGAAAAGAATCATCTCATTTATAGCAATAGCACTTATCGCTTCTTCATGCCAAAAAAATCTTGAAGAATTGAATTTAGATGTAAAACGTCCGAGTGCAGGCTCAGTGCCATCAGGAACGGTTTTCTCAACCGCAGAAACCAACCTTTTTGAACAAATGGTTACCACAAGCGTCAATCGTAATGTGTTCCGTTTATTCGCTCAACAGTGGACGGAAACCACCTATACGGACGAAAGTAATTACGATATTTTAACTCGTAAAATTCCAGATGAAGTTTGGTCGAGAATGTATATTGGTGTGTTGAATAATTTGAAAGAAGCCAACGCTTTGGTAACGGCGGAAACACCAATTGGTGCTTCGGCAACCGCTGTGAAAGCTAATAAGTTGTTGGTAATTGAATTGTTAAATATCTATACGTACCAAGTTTTGGTTGATACCTTTGGCGATATTCCATACACCGAAGCCTTAGACCCCAATAAAGTAAACCCAAAATATGATGATGCAAAAACCATTTATGCAGATTTGGTGAAAAGAGTTAATGCAGCTACTTCTGCCCTTAATGTTGCGGAAGGTTCATTTGGTGCGGCTGATTTGGTTTACGGTGGAGATATGAATAAATGGAAGAAATTTGCAAATGGTTTGAAACTAAAAATCGGTTTGACGCTGGCAGATGTTGATGCCGCAACTTCAAAATCCCTAGTTGAGGATGCATCCAAGGGTGTTTTTACATCGAATGCTGACAATACCAAGTTGAGTTATTCAGCTTCGGTACCGAACACAAATCCAGTATGGCTGGATTTAGTACAGAGTGGTCGTCATGATTATGTGCCTGCAAATACCGTTGTGGACATTACAAATACGTTAAATGATCCACGTAGAGCGGCATTTTTCACAATGCTAAACGGAAAATACGTTGGAGGTCAGTATGCAGCGGGTGGAAACTTTACTAACTTTTCACAAATTGGCGATATGTTCTCAATGCCAACAACTGAGGGCGTAATTATGGATTATCCTGAAATTGCGTTTGGTTTGGCAGAAGCTGCCGCCCGTGGATATAGCGTTGGTGGAACAGCCGAAGATTTTTACAACAAGGCAGTAACCGCTTCAATTAAATATTGGGGAGGTTCGGATGGTGATGTGGCAACTTATTTAAAAAACCCATTAGTTGCATACACAACGGCAAAAGGAACGTATAAGCAAAAAATTGGTACGCAAAAATACCTTGCTCTATATAATCGTGGTTTTGAGGCATGGACAGAATGGAGACGTTTAGACGCTCCAACGTTTAATGTTCCTGCCAATAAAACTTACGCAGAAATTCCAGTAAGATTTACGTTCCCAGTAGGTGAGCAAACGTTGAACAAAGCCAATTGGACGGCAGCTTCCACTGCCATTGGTGGTGATAAATTAACGACAAAATTGTTTTGGGATAAATTTTAATTATACCATTCCATTTAATTACAAAAAGACTTATCGAAAGGTGAGTCTTTTTTTTGCGTAAGAACCAATAGCATTAGTCCACTTTTCTGCGTAAGGACGAATGCTATTCGTCCCCTTAAATGACATTTTGGACGAATGCTATTCGTCCCTACACCAACCATTTAGCAAATTGTTAGATAAATTCTTTTTTACGAATAAGGATAAATATTCCATCAGAATACACTATTTTTATCAAATAACCGAACGCAAATGAATATTATCAACAACAAATCAAATACCTACGATGCCATCGTGATTGGCTCTGGAATTAGTGGCGGATTCGCTGCCAAAGAATTGTGTGAGGCAGGTATGAAAACGCTTGTTTTAGAACGTGGACGGGATGTTAAACACGTACAGGATTACCCAACCGCCATGACCGACCCTTGGGATTTGGTACATCGTGGACGAGTTCCGCTGGCAGAAATTACGGAAAATCCTATCGTGAAAAAATGTTATGCCTACGATGAAGCCACTCAACATTTTTTTGTAAAAGATGAAGAGCATCCTTACGTTCAAGAAAAACCTTACGATTGGATTCGAGGCTATCAAGTGGGTGGAAAATCACTGATTTGGGCAAGACAAACCCAACGTTGGAGTGACTATGAATTTGAAGCTCCCGCCCGTGATGGTTTTGCGGTTGATTGGGCAATTCGATACAAAGACCTCGCTCCGTGGTATAGTAAAGTGGAAAAATTTGTTGGAATTAGTGGTAATAAAGACGGCATAAAAAGTCTGCCCGATGGTGATTTTTTACCACCGTGGGAATTAAATTGTTTAGAAAAACATATTCAAAAATCGGTCAAAGAAAGTTATCTTGATCGTCAAGTAATTATTGGAAGATGTGCCCATTTGACCAAACCAAACGCCATTCATTTAGCACAAGGTCGGGGGCAATGTCAGGCTCGGCATTTGTGTTATCGGGGTTGTCCTTATGGTGGATATTTCAGTTCCAACTCCTCTACCCTACCCTGGGCAGCAAAAACGGGCAAGTTGACGCTCAGACCACATTCAGTTGTTCATTCTATTATTTATGATGAGCAAAAAGGTAAGGCAAAAGGCGTGCGAGTGGTTGATTCCGAAACGAAAGAATTGAAGGAATATTACGCCAAAATCATCTTCGTAAATGCCGCAACTTTAAACAGTAATTTGATATTAATGAATTCAAAATCAAACCGTTTTGAGAATGGTTTAGGGAACGATAATGGACTTTTGGGACATTCAATTGCTTTTCATAATTATAGAGGTTCGGGCAGTGCAACATACGAGGGTTTTGAAGACCAATACTATACGGGCAGAAGACCCACAACCGCTTTTATGCCTTCCTTTCGCAACGTCCAAAAACAAGAAATGGACTTTCAACGGGGGTATATGGTAGCGTTTGCCGCCGCTCGTGAAGGTTGGCATCAAGACATGGGAAAGCCAACTTTTGGAACAGAATATAAAGCCAAAATTACCCACCCAGGTCAATGGGGCGTGTTTATCATGATGCAAGGCGAGACAATTCCACGCCACGAAAACCACGTTCGATTGAGTCCAGATTTGAAAGATGCTTGGGGAGTTCCGCAATTGGTTACGTCAGTTGGTTATGAAGAAAACGACGTGAAAATGATGAAAGATTTTCATAATCAGGCAACGGAAATGTTAGAAAAAGCGGGTTGTGAGAACGTAAATATGTCTGACAGTCACCAAAATCCAGGTTTAGACATCCACGAAATGGGCGGTGTTAGAATGGGCAAAGACCCTAAAACGTCATTATTGAATAATTTTAATCAGTTACATACTTGCAAAAATGTTTTCGTTACGGATGGTGCTTGTATGAATTCAGTAGGGAATCAAAATCCATCCTTAACCTTCATGGCGTTGACGGCGAGAGCGGTAAATCATGCGGTTGGGGAGATTAGGAGGAAAAATTTGTAGCTTACTTTGGGGAAAAGAGGTTACACAGAGAGCCACAGAGCAAAAAAATAGAGACCCACAGAGCAAAAACTGAGTTCTCTGTGGTTCTCTTTTTAAAACTCTGTGGCTCTCTGTGTAACCTCATACCCTCAAAAATGAAACGAAGAAAATTTATCAAAAATACCCTCACCGCTGCATCCACAGCGGCTGTCTCGGCAGTTGGCGGAAGCATAGTTTTATCCAAAAAAAAGCAAATGACATCAATCAAAAAGAATAAAGATTTAGAAACAATTTGGGCAGATTGGGAGAAAAATGGCGACAATCCAACGGATGAAAATGGGCTATTTTTGAATATGGATACGATTGGTTATGAAATGTCCAGTTTTAGTAAAGTCATGAAATGGCAAACTTCCAAAAATGAGTATAAACCACGGAAAAGTAATCAAACGCAGGGAACGGAGGTTGTGAGAGATGATTCGTTTTTGGATAGCAAAGAAGATATGGTGGTAATGTTGGGTCATGCAACAGTATTTATCCGTTTGGCAGGGAAACAAATTTTGATTGACCCGCTTTTGGGAAATGTACCAGTGCCAAATATGACTTTTTTATCTTCCAGTAAGCGATTTTCTGAGTTTCCAATTGACCCTCAAAAACTTATCAATCTTGATTATATTCTCATTTCTCATTCGCATTACGACCATTGTGATAAGAGTAGCTTAAAATTAATCCAAAAACAGAATCCAAATGCAAAGGTTCTGACGGGTTTGCGGATGCAACTATTATTGCAAGATTGGATGCCAAAACATGAAATTCAAGAAGCGGGCTGGTTTCAGAAATATATTACCGATGAATCATTAGAAATCGTTTTTGTACCCTCCTGTCATTGGTCAAATCGTGGATTGAAAGATGCCAATGAAACACTTTGGGGTGGATTTATCATAAAATCAACTTCAAAAACCATTTACTTCAGCGGAGACTCTGGTTATGGAAACGGAACACATTTCAAGAAAATTGGCGAATTATTCCCAAATATTGACGTAGCCATGATTGGTGCAGGAGCTTTTGCCCCCACTTGGTTTATGAAATACAATCATCAAGAACCAAGCGATGCCGTAAAAGCATTTCACGATTGTAAAGCAAAAAGGCTCATTCCGTTTCACTTTGGCACTTTTGACTTATCCGACGAACCCATTAATGAGCCTGCGGTGGTTTTACAGCAATTACAAAAAAACAAGAAAATTAGGGAGGATGAATTGAAGATTGTGAAGTTTGGGGAGGTGGTTTTGGTGTAAATTATAAAAACCCATAAACCAAAAAACTAAGTATTTAAATCAAACTAACGTCAAAATAACTCCCAAACTTTTAAAACAGTATGGGAGTTGTTTTTTTATAACTAAATTTGTTTAATGATTAAATTTGTTACCATATTGAGTCGTATATTTTGTTTATTATTGATGATACATCTGTTAGCAATAGGTGTATGCGATGATTATTTATCAAAACTTATTAATAAATCAAACATTGAGCAAGTGATTGAAATTGAGAAGGATACAGATAAAGATTTGAAGGATAAAAACGTAGAATTTGACGATTTTGAAGACGAATATTACGTAAATTATTTAAGTAAATTCATTCATGTTAACTCGTTTTTTAGACAAAAAAGCCTTTCAAAAGTTTCATTTAAATACCTACAGAGTGCTTTGCCTCAAAGCATTAACGAAATTCTAATTCCTCCTCCACGTTGGTAACGTTGAATATTTTAATTACATTTCATGATAAAATTGTCATGACAAATCCACTTAATATTATAAACTTATTCAATGCAAAACTTACAATATTATCAAAAGTCATTCTTTAAAAATGACTGGAAATCAGGTATTTCCGTATTTCTTGTTGCCGTACCACTTTGTTTAGGAATTGCCCTTGCTTCTGGGGCTCCATTATTTTCAGGCATAATTGCTGGAATTATTGGTGGAATCGTTGTTGGTACGCTTTCTGGTTCACAAGTTTCCGTGAGCGGTCCTGCGGCGGGTTTGACCATCATTGTTTTCACTGCTATTAAAGATTTAGGTTCTTATCAAGGCTTTTTAGTAGCCGTTATTTTGGCGGGTGTGCTGCAATTA
>JAYUIP010000386.1:0-2387 GCA_043765945.1 Arcicella sp. | reverse complement strand
CGTCCTGCTAAAAATTATAGCATTAATCCTAAAATTCAGACCTTAGTTTCAGAGTTTGCTAATTCTTCAAAAACGATTGTTTCACTGTTTTCAAATGCCTATACGTTATCAAAATTTGAGAATTTAGACAAAGCAAAAGCCTTGATGATAAGTTATCAAGAAAGTCCACAAATGCACGAATCTGTGGCGGCAGCAGAGTTGATTTTTGGCGGAATTGGAGCGAAAGGCAAGCTACCAGTAACCACAAACCTCATGTTTAGGTATAATGATGGATTAACGACACAACCTTTAAAAAGATTTCAATATGCCTTAGCTGAGAATGTTGGAATTGACACTAAATTTTTGAATTATAAAGTGGATTCTATTGTAAATGAGGCAATTAGACAAAAAGCAACGCCTGGTGCGGTGGTTTTAGTAGCCAAAAATGGTAAGGTAATTTTGCATAAAGCCTATGGAAAACAAACTTA
This sequence comes from Arcicella sp., assembly GCA_043765945.1. Taxonomy (GTDB): domain Bacteria; phylum Bacteroidota; class Bacteroidia; order Cytophagales; family Spirosomataceae; genus Arcicella. The sequence goes on along the minus strand of JAYUIP010000386.1, from coordinate 1,920 downwards.
CGAAGGCACGGAAGCCGTGAAGACAACTGACCTTTACGATTTAGCGTCAATTACTAAAATAAGCACCTCCGTTTTGTCCATTATGAAGATGCAAGATGAAGGTAAATTCAACCTAAACAATACCCTTGGTGACTTAGTGCCTTCGTGGCAGAATAGTAATAAATCAGGGCTTATTTACAAAGATATTTTCACCCATCAAGCAAGATTAAAAGCATGGATTCCGTTTTGGATGGATTGCATTGATTCTACCAAAATGGTATTGGGAAGTAAGATTTACAAAGAGAAGTATTCTGAGAAATATACAATTACCTTCTGGGATAAATTATTCAGAAGAAAGAAAGCATTGCAAAGAATTTGTGCCGCCATCCAGACGGATAAACAATTGTGGAAAGACTGTGTAAATCTGGTGAAAGACCCTACAATTTGGAAACCTAAGACCTTCGCCTACAAACCTTCGGCAGATTACACAATTCAGATTACGGATGAATTATGGTTGCATAAAGATTATGACAAAACGCTTTTCAAAGCCATTGAAGATTCGCCCTTGCGTGAGAAAAAGGAATACGTTTATTCGGATTTATCGTATTATTTATACCCACAAATCATTCCACGTTTAACGGGCAAAGATTTTTCAACGTTTTTGAAAGACACCTTTTATAAACCTTTGGGGGCAAATACGTTGGGATTTAACCCGAGAGAAAGATTTGCTTTATCAAAAATCGTCCCAACGGAATACGATTCTTTATACCGCAAAACCCTCATACACGGGCGAGTACACGATGAAGGGGCATCTATGTTAGGTGGAATTTCGGGACACGCTGGACTATTTGGAACGGCTCAAGATTTGGCAAAATTGATGCAAATGTATCTGCAAAAAGGATTTTATGGTGGTAAAAGATATCTAAACGAAAGCACTTTAAACGAGTGGACGGCATATCCATTTCCAACGGAAGTAAACAGCAGAAGAGGCGTAGGTTTCGATAAACCCGACCGTAAACGTGCAGGCATCAGTGCCGCCGCCAGTGCGAGTCCAAGCAGTTTCGGACATTCGGGTTTCACTGGGACGTACACATGGGTGGATCCCGAACAACAATTGGTCTATGTTTTCCTTTGCAACCGAGTTTATCCAACCCGCAATAACTCGAAATTATCAGATTTGAACGTTAGGACTAATATTAATGAAGTGATTTATCAGGCGATTAAGAAGGGGATTTGAGGTTGGTTAACAACATAAAAAAAGTAGCAAAGGTGTTAATCTTTGCTACTTTTTTTATGTTGATAAAGTTCCTAAGGCAAATCCAACAAAAACCCAATCGTGAAATTCGCTTCCCAATCAAACACAAATTGCTTACAACCCGTTGATGATGCGATGGATTTGTAGATATTTAAACCCGCTTTTGATTTGGCATTATCTAAATTATAAGCGGATGGGGCATCTAAAACGGTATAGCGTTCTTTGCCTTGACGGACTTTTTTCGCTAATTCAAAAGGTACTCCGCCAATGATGAAACACACTTCACGCTTGCCAGAAGGGATTTGTTTTGCTTTGGCTTCTACTTCTTTCGCTACGACATCATCCGATACATTATTCTGAAAATATTTTGCTCCGTAAGTTTCAATGGCTGAAACTTTACCGCCTTCTTTCCACGAAATTTTTGTATTGCCTGAACCAATGTCCGTCACGAAAGAGTTATCCACAAATTTGGCAGGTTGTACACATTTCAACGCCAATTGACCTTCTTTTTCAGGCGTAACGGTGTTTACGAAGTATTTTAAAGACTTCAAAACGTTGATAATCTTTTGTGTTCCTTCGGCTTTCACTGCCCCAGAACTTACTACGAAGTGAATATCTCGTCCACTCACACCATAATCTAACATTCCACCGATGTATTTTTTCAAACCTGCTCTGATGTCATCGTC
>JAYUIP010000385.1:0-2389 GCA_043765945.1 Arcicella sp. | reverse complement strand
AGCCTTGGTGTTTTAAAAACGATACATTTACGGTGTTTTATGAATACAAAATCCTCGAACAATTAAAGTTTGATTCCATCGAAGAATTTGATGCGGTTTGTAAATCTACACCCGTGCAAAGAGAGGAATTTACGTTTTGTAAATCATAAATTTCTTTTATCCCGATTCACCAAGATTTATGCAATCGGGATTTACTGGTTTTATGGAGTGGGTCGCAAATATTTCACGCACTTATTTCTTCCCACAAAATGGTTTCTATTTTTTTTAGTTCTTTCGAGAAATTTACACCAATACCAATACATTTTCTTTCTTGATTTTGGTACGGTTGTAAATAACCTTTGTTCTTTACTTGCTGCAATGCCTCCGATGCTGAACCGTCCAACTTAAATTCAAAAGCATAAACATAGTTATTCAATTGCACCAAAGCATCAATGCGTCCGTCAGAAGTTTGGACTTGGCTTTCTACATAAATACCTAATAATCTGAATGTTAAGTGTATAAGTGCATGATAAAAATGTTCATTTTCCTTTTGCCAAATTTCATAAGGAATAGATTTAAAGAGATTATTGAAAAAAGGTTGAAGTTTATCCAACTCACATTTTAGTAATATATTCCTAAGTTCAACAGACAAAACTCGCCCTGAAACCATTTCATCTTCATTATAACTATCAAAAAGCATTTCCAAATATGATTGTCGAACCTCTTTATTGGGATAATCGAGTGTATAAACTCCTACTTCTTCATCGTAACTTTTGATAGTCAAATAGCCAGTTTGAAACATTAGGGGTAATAATTGCAATTTTTCCAAATCATAAGCCGATAATTGCAAGGGACTGACCTTAGAATTTTCAAAATTATATAAATAATGACTCTTTGATAAATTTATTAAAAATGTAGGCGTACCAGTATCAAACCAATAGTTTTTGAATTCTTTTCCTCTGAAAAAATGGAGCAATGAAAACGGATTATAAACTCTGTTCACGCCTCCCCAACTATACCCATTATACCACAACTTTATTTTATTAGCATCGAAAACTTTAAGTTCTTCCACAAAATATTGCTCTAACTCCATTTGACTAATTCCACATAGACTGTCAAATTCCCTATCAGTCGTTAAATCTGTTAAATTATTCAAATCCGAAAAAATACTCACTTTTGAAAACTTAGAAACGCCTGTGATAAATACCATTTTTAAATGAGGGTCAGCATCTTTCAGAATTGAGTAAAAAGCCTTCATAATATCCCTGTTTTCGATAGCTTTTTCGGTATTGGTTCCCAAATAATCAATAATTGGCTTGTCATATTCATCAATCAAAACAACTACTTGCCCGTGTTGAGCATGAAGAATTTCGATCAGTTCTTTAAATTTTTGGTCAATTGTTTCTTTTGTGAAGATAACATCAAAATGTCTTGCGGTTTCGTCAAGGGCTATTTGTATTGCTTTTACCAACCCCAAATTTTTATGACCAATATTACTAAATGATATTTTAATTACTGGATTTGTCTTAGTCCAATCCCATTTATTTTCAATATAAAGCCCTTCAAAAAGGTCTTTTCTACCTTCAAAAAGATATTGTATTGCACTGACGAACAGCGATTTGCCAAATCTTCGTGGTCGAGATAAGAAATAGAATTTACCTTGACTAATTAAGGCATCAATGAAAGGCGTTTTGTCCACATAGACATAACCGCCTGTGCGAACTTCCGAGAAATCTTGAATGCCAACGGGATATTTTTGACTCATTTTTGGGAATTATATAAGACAAAGATACAGATTTTCAATGGAATGTGATACGAGCGAAGAATCATGACGAACCCAGTCTTAAATCAAATGAAAGAGAACTTGAAAATCAAACGGCGTGCATTAATTTTACACCATGATTTCTCCCAAAACCCTCATCATCATTGCTGGACCAACGGCAGTGGGCAAAACTGATTTATGCGTAAAAATCGCCAAACTCCTTGATACTGAGGTAGTTTCAGCGGATTCACGGCAATTTTATCGTGAACTTGCCATCGGAACGGCAAAGCCTACACTCAGAGAAATGGATGGTGTAAAGCATCATTTTATAAACTCTCATTCCATCCAAGATTATTATTCAGTTGGAGATTTTGAACGGGATTGTTTGGCAGTTTTGGCAGAAATTTTCCAACGAAAAGACGTAGTAATTCTCACGGGAGGTTCAGGAATGTTTATCAAAATAATAACGGATGGCATTGACGAAATGCCCGAAGCAGATTTAGATTTACGTCAAAAATTAGCCCAACGACTTGAAAATGAAGGACTTGAAGTTTTGGCTAATGAACTAAAAAATCTCGACCCGATTTATTATGAACAAGTTGATATTCAAAATACCCAACGAGTTCTAAGGGCTTTGGAAGTTTGTAT
>JAYUIP010000384.1:0-6823 GCA_043765945.1 Arcicella sp. | reverse complement strand
AAACTTTAAAAACGAAAACCAATTTTAAAAGATGAATCTTAAAGGAAAAGTAGCAATCGTAACGGGTGGCGGTAGAGATATAGGAAAAATGACTTCATTGAAGCTCGCTTCGATGGGTGCTAAAGTAGTTGTCAATTATTTTGGTGACCAAGCGTCTGCCGACCAAACAATGAAAGAAATAGCAGAATTAGGTGGAGAAGCAATTCTTATAAAAGGAGATATGACCAAATCGGCAGATATAGCCAACTTAATGACGCAAACAATAGCGGCTTATGGCGATGAAATACATGTATTGGTGAATGTTGCGGGTGGTTTAGTGGCTCGTAAAACGCTGGCAGAAATGGACGAAGACTTCGTGAATTTTGTTTTCAGACTTAATTTCAATTCAGTATTCTTAGTAACACAGGCGGTTGTACCTCACATGAAATCGGGTGCATCTGTCATCAATTTTGCCTCACAAGCAGGTCGTGATGGTGGTGGAGCTGGCTCTGGTGCATATTCGGCATCAAAAGGTGCAGTAATGACTTTTACACGCTCACTTGCAAAAGAATTAGGACCAAAAGGCATACGAGTAAACTCACTATGCCCAGGAATGATAGCAACTACGTTTCACGATACTTTTACAAAAGACGAAGTAAGAACAAATGTAGCTAATAGTACGCCTTTGCGTAGAGAAGGACAAGCGTCTGAGGTAGCTGACTTGGTTGGATATTTAGCCTCATCGGAATCTTCATTTATAACTGGAAATAATATTGATATTAACGGTGGATTAGCTTTTTCATAAACCAATTAAACATATAAATATAATGACAAATAATGTATCTGAAGTTTTCGTAAGTGATAAAAATGTAGTTTGGGAACCAGTCAATGAGCTTGTTAAGCGAAAAGTAATGTCTTACGATGATAGCCTAATGCTTGTTAAAGTAGAATTTACAAAAGGTGGAATCGGACCAATTCACGACCATTTCCATAGCCAAACAAGTTATGTAGAAAGTGGAAGTTTTGATGTAACCATAGACGGAGAAACAAAAAACATGAAAGCAGGTGATGTATTTTATATTCCACCTCACGTGCCTCATGGAGCTATTTGTCTGGAAACGGGCGTTTTGTTAGATTTCTTCAGTCCGATGAGAGAAGATTTCCTATAATCAAATCAATCAAATTTTCAAAAGGAATACAATGGCATTATTTAAAGTTTTTACAATAGCAATAACTACAATTTTATTTTTTAGTTGTGAAAAGGAGGTAACTCCAAAAGATTCTTCAGTAACTAAAAAATTGCCATCAGAGGTAATTGATTTATATAACTGGAAAATGACAATTCCTTTTGATGAATCGGGAAACGATGGTAGTCAAAGTATGGTTGCCAAAGAAATAAAACAAGAAGCCCTAAAAACATACACGCTTGATGGCTATTATTATGTAAATGCAAGCAATGATGGAGTGGTTTTTAAGGCTCATGCAGGTGGTGCTCATACCAGCGGGTCGGGATACCCAAGATGTGAGTACCGTGAAATGACCAATGGAAAAGAGGCAAAATGGCAATCAAATGAAGGTAAACATACATTTGAAGTTGAAGAAGCGATAACCTTCTTACCAAGCCACAAAAAACACGTTGTTGCTGGTCAAATTCATAGCACAGGATATTTTGATGATGTAATAACCTGCCGACTTGAAGATAAAAAACTATTGTTATCTCATGACGGTAAGACTGGCACTACGCTAACCACCAATTATAGCTTAGGAACTCGTTTTAAATTAAAATGGGTAGTTGAAAATAATGAAATTAAGTCGTATTATAATGACCAACTTGTTGAAACTTATCCTTTAACATTTCCTGATTCCTATTTTAAGGCAGGCTGCTATACACAATCAGCATCTTGGGGCAAAAATAACAATCACAATGCCGTCTCAAACGATTATGGTGAAGTGGTCATATACAGTTTAAAGGTTTCTCATATTTAAACCATTAGTAAATTAAAAAGGCACGGCATTAGCAATCATTACTATCTTAAGTTTTTGGCTATTAATGCCTAACAATATTATTAACAAAATTAAACAATAATAAAAATGAGTAAATCAGAAGGAAAAATTGCAGTAATCACTGGTGCAACTGGTGGAATTGGATTTGAAGTAGCAAAAAGATTAGGAAAAGACGGCTTTACTGTAATTCTTAATGGAATAGAAGATGAAGCAGGTGCAGAAAGAGTAAAAGAACTTGCTGCCGAAGGAATTACGGCAGAATACTACGGATTTGATGTTACCAAAGAAGAAGAAGTAACGGCTAATATCAATAAAATTGGCGAAAAATACGGAAAAATAGATGTATTAGTAAATAACGCTGGTGGCTTAGGTGGAAGGTCAAGATTTGAAGAAATGACCACTGAATTTTACAGATTTGTGATGGCATTAAACCTTGATTCTGTATTTTTTGCTTCAAGAGCAGCTATACCTTTTCTTAAAAAAGGAAAAAATGCAACTATCATTAGTTATACCTCAAATGCAGGCTGGAATGCAGGTGGACCAGGAGCTGGGATTTATGGTACTTCCAAAGCAGGTGTTCATGCAATTACAAGAGCATTAGCAAAAGACTTAGCAGAATACGGTATCCGTGTAAATGCAGTTTCTCCAGGAACGATTGATACCCCTTTTCATGCTCAAATAAAGTCAACAAAGCCAGAAGTTTTTGCTTCATGGAAAGACAATATCATGTTAGGTAGATTAGGTCAACCTCAAGAAGTGGCATCTGTGGTTGCATTTTTGGCAAGCGATGATGCTTCATTTATTACTGCCGAAACTATTCAAATTGGCGGTGGTCAAGCATTAGGAATATAATATCACTTTTTTTGAGTAACCATTTTTTTAAATCTCGTGCATAGTATTGTTCACAAGTACATTTCATTCCCAATAATACCCGTGTGATATTATTGGGATTTTAATACAGCTATGGAGTACACAAAACGTAAGAATAGAGAGTCATAATCAAACACTTGGATGTCAAGGATTCAGCCAAACAATTTCAATAAAAAATAATAATTTATGAAAACAAAATTTACTAAATTGTTACTGCTGGTGCTAGTGATTGGCAGTTTTTCGGTGATGGCTCAAGACCGAAGCATTACGGGAAAAGTACAATCGCAGAATGGTGAAGCACTCCCTGGGGTTTCGGTATTGGTGAAAGGTACTACCGCTGGCACTACTACTAATGCCGACGGGGTATTTACCATCAATGCTAATGACAATTCTGTTTTAGTTTTTAGCTCCGTAGGGATGATAATACAGCAAAAAACGGTAGGCAATAGAACTAATATTTCAATCACGATGATTGATGATGCCAAGTCATTGGATGAAGTAGTAGTAGTTGGTTACGGAACTCAAAAGAAAACGAGTTTGACGGGTGCTATCTCAAAATTCAAGGATGAAAAATTGGATGAAGCACCTGTTTCACGCCTTGACCAAGCTTTGCAAGGTAAAATTGCGGGGGTGCAGATTCAAAATATTTCTGGACAGGCAGGGGATGCTCCCAAAATCACGATTCGGGGAATTAGTTCGGTCAATGCGGGGGCAAGTCCGCTGATAGTAGTGGATGGTCAGCCTGTGGCAGATGCCTTGACCTATATCAATCAAGCCGATGTGGAGTCAGTTGAAGTTTTGAAAGATGCAGCTTCAGCGGCAATCTATGGTTCTCGTGGAGCAAGTGGTGTAATTTTAATTACGACCAAGAGCGGAAAATCGGGCAAGACGAGTTTTAATTTTAAATATACCATTGGTTCAAAAGAGGCTTACAAGCGTTATGATATTATGACAACCACTGAATATGTTCAGTTGTTATTTAAAGAAGCAGCCCTCAAAGCAACTGATCCAAGCATTGTTGCTCCAACGGGAACAGCCATAGCTTCTAACGGAGACAAAGCAGCTTATGTAATTGAACAAACTTTGTTAGGTGGTAAAGGGACAGATTGGCAAAGCGAATCTTTAAGAAAAGGAATTTTTCAAAATGTGCAATTAAGTGCATCTGGAGGAAGTAACAACGTAAGATATTTCATGTCTGGCGGTTATCAAAAAGATGAAGGAATGATGATTAAAAGTAGCTTTGAAAAACTCAATATTCGTACTAAAGTAGAGGCGGATTTGAGTAAAAGAGTCAAAATTTCTTTAAATCTAAATCCATCCTATTCAATCAAAGAGAGTCCATCAGAGAACTTTACGAATTTCTGGCGTTATCCAAGTTTCATACCTGTATATCATAACGATCTAACAGCAGCAACGGTAAACACTTTAGCCCAGTGGGCAAATATACAGCCTGGCGATTATGCACAGCCGAGACACTTCTCAAACATTATTTATTCGGGTACAATGCCCGATGGAAGTATTTGGACACCTGGTGTAGTTTCAGTACCTTTTTCTTCTGCCCAAAATACGCCAAAATCATTAGTATTGAGCCAAGATATTAACTTAAAAGAGTACCGTTTGCAGGGTGCTATTGACCTTACCGTGAAGTTATTACCAGGTTTAGATTTCAAAACCATGGCGAGTGGGTATGTTAACAGCTCAAACTCATTGAACTGGGCAAACCGAAATGCTACTGCCGATGGGGTGGTTAATAAAGGAATATATGGCTCAACGACTTATATAGATTTTTTGTCGGAAAATACTTTTAATTATACCAAAAAAATAGGCAGTCATGATTTTACGGCTTTGGCTGGATTTACGGCTCAAAAAACGACCATCAGTAATTCGCAAACTACTGGTTTAGATTTTCCGAGTGATAATATCAGAACACTCAATAATGCTTCGCAGATAGATAAATCAAACACATTCACGACTGAAAATCAAGTAGGATTAATATCTTATTTAGGAAGACTTACTTATGCTTTCAAATCTAAATATTTGTTAGCAGCCAGTTTGCGTGCTGACGGTAGTTCATACTTTGGTGCGGGAAATAAATGGGGTACATTTCCTTCAGTATCAGGTGGTTGGGTCATTAGCGAAGAGCCTTTCTTTAAAGATAGAACCCCTTTTAATAATTTGAAATTAAGAGCCAGTTATGGCGTATCTGGTAATAACCGCATCCTTGATTTTGGTTTCTTAGACTTACTGTACTCTGCCAATTATCCTCTGGGTGCAGGCACGGGAGTATTAACAGCTGGTCAGGCAACTTCACCAAGCATTATTTCCAACAAAGACATTACTTGGGAAAGCACTTATCAAAACAACTTTGGGGTAGATTTAGCCCTTTGGAACAGCAAAGTAGAATTATCAGTGGATGTTTATCAATCAAGAACCGATAAGTTATTGTTGCAACAATCTGCTATGGGATTCACGGGTGTACCCCTCTTTTGGAACAATATCGGTAGCTTAGACAATCAAGGCTTTGAAATTGATTTGACTACCAGAAACATTGCTACGGAAGGGTTTAAATGGACTACTTCATTCAATCTTTCACATACTCAAAACAAAATTATTGAATTGGGCAAGGAAGCCTTTTTATTGAATCAAGGGGAACGTACCGAGGTTTATCAGAACAAAGTGGGCAGACCGTTGATAGAATTTTTCGGATTCAAGACTGATGGTGTATGGCTTTCACAAGCACAAATTGATGCCGCCAGAGCGGATGGCTTGAAAAGTAATTTAAGTAATGTATTTGTGCCAGGGGGCTTGAAATTAGTAGATGTGAATGGTGATGGCGTTGTTGATAACAACGACCGTACCGTAATTGGCAACCCTTATCCTGACTTCAACTGGGGTATTACCAATAACTTGACTTACAAAAACTTTAATTTGAGTTTTTTGCTTCAAGGGGTTCAAGGCGGTCAATTGGTTAATGGAGACCCCAATTATAACGAATCTAAACAACGTGTTCGTGCCTATACGGATAATCGTTGGTTGAGTCCATTATTCCCTGGCGATGGCAAAACGCCTTATTCAACCAGTGGTTTCAACTGGATGCTGACAGATTATGTGGTGGAAGATGCCTCATATTATGCGTTGAGAGAAGTGAATATTAGCTATAAGATAGCCAATAAATTAGCAAAACGCTTAGGATTAGCTGGTTTGCGGGTATTTGGTTCAGCACAGAATCTATATTTCCATTTTGCCAGTAATTATAGATCTCTTAATCCAGAAGGTCGTGCTAATACGGGAGCTTATGGTTCATCTTTGATTGATGGTTATCAACGAGGAAGTTTCCCTGTTGCCAAGACATTCACGGTGGGCTTAGACCTAAAATTTTAACAAATAATTACAATCTTAAAATTCAATCGCTTATGAAAGCTATCAGATATATGTTACTCTTACTGTGTGTGAGTTTCGTTGGTTGCAACAAACTCATAGATTTATACCCACAGTCGAATCTTAATGCAACAACTTATTATTCAAATACCACAGAAGTTAGTAGTGCCTTAACGGGCTGTTATAGTGGTATGCAAAAAACATTGCTCCAAGAATGGACAATGACCGAACTACGAAGCGATAATACCGTGCAGGGAAATGCCGCCAGTACATCTTCAGTAAATAGGGATTTGAGCGACTTGGATATGTTTTTTCCAAGTACCTCTCATGCTGGAAATTATACCTATTGGCTTGCTAATTATTACAATATTCGTAGTACGAACTTAGTACTCAACAGTTTGGGCGTTAATTATAACGAAAGTACAGGAGCAATAACGTATGATGCTTTTCAAGCAACCGTACCTGATTTAAACCGCAAGCGAATGTCAGCCGAGGCTTCTTTTATTCGGGCATATCATTATTTTAATTTAGTTCGGTTGTATGGTAGTGTTTTTTTAGTTCACGAAGCAATTGACCCAAACTTCGCCAAAAC
>JAYUIP010000383.1:0-2398 GCA_043765945.1 Arcicella sp. | reverse complement strand
ATTATTTTTAGTTGTATTGTAACAAATTTAGGACAAAACTAATAAAACTATGTAAAATTCCAAAATATAATTAAAAAAAGAATCAAATACTTATTCAATGGATAGGCTTATTTTAGAAGATTATTTATTGTAATATCCTAAGAATAGGATTTTGTAAACTAAACTTTTTCGAGAAATAATATTTGTAGTTTTAGAAGAATTTGGGAAAAGAAGAAATGGAAAAAGAAAGAATTGGCAATTAATAAAAGGACTTGATTATAAACGAAAGTATTGATAAATTCACAAAAAAGCGGTTCAAGGAATGACCTTAAACCGCTTTTCTTATGCAAAACTTATACTTATTACACTCATGGCATGACTCAAAGTCATGCCATGAGTAATCAATTACCTCAAAATTTCCCTCGCAATTACCATTTTCTGAATCTCGGAAGTGCCTTCATAAATCTGCGTAATTTTGGCATCTCTCATCAATCTTTCTACGTGAAATTCTTTTACAAAACCATATCCACCGTGAACTTGCACCGCTTCGATGGTTGTATCCATTGCCACTTGTGAACAAAATAATTTCGCCATTGCCGCAGATTTCACGTAATCACGATGATTATCTTTATCCAAAGCTGCTTTTAAACATAACAAACGAGCCGCCTCGATGGACGTTGCCATATCCGAAAGTTTAAACTGAATGGCTTGGTGTTCGCAGATGGGTTTACCAAAAGATTTTCTTTCTTTTGAATATTTTACCGATAATTCATACGCTCCCGAAGCAATGCCCAATGCCTGTGCGGCAATGCCGATGCGTCCACCATTAAGGGTGGACATGGCAAATTTAAACCCAAAACCATCCGCTCCGATTCTGTTTTCTTTCGGTACTTTCACATCCGTAAACATCAACGAATGCGTATCTGAGCCACGAATGCCTAATTTATGCTCTTTTTTACCAATCTGAAAACCCTCCATGCCTTGCTCTACAATAAGGCAATTGATACCTTTATGTCCCAACTCCTTATGCGTTTGTGCCATCACTAAATATACGCCCGCACGTCCGCCATTAGTTATCCAGTTCTTTGTTCCGTTCAGTAAATAATAATCACCCATATCCTCGGCGGTAGTTTGTTGAGAAGTGGCATCCGAACCAGCTTCGGGTTCTGACAAGGCAAAAGCCCCCACCATTTCACCCGTTGCCAAAGACCTAAGATATTTCTGTTTTTGCTCTTCGTTTCCGTAATGTTCCAAGCCATAACAAACCAGTGAATTATTCACCGATACAATCACAGAAGCCGAAGCATCCACTTTGGAAAGTTCTTCCATTGCCAATACATACGAAACTGTGTCCATTCCTCCACCGCCATATTCGGGCGAAACCATCATGCCCAAAAAGCCTAATTCGCCCATTTTGCGGATTAATTCTTCGGGAAAATTTTCTTTATCGTCACGGTCAATTACCCCAGGCAACAGTTCTGTTTGGGCAAAATCACGGGCAGCTTGTTGAACTGCCAAATGTTCTTCGGTTAAATCAAGGTTCAAACCTTCTAATGTCATTGTATCCATATTATTAATTAAGGTTTTAGGTGTTGAGGGACAGGTTTTAGTGTACAAATAAACAACCTGTAAAACCTAACCCCTAAGACCTACTAAAAAAGTTTTCAAATATACAAAAATAGTATGCTTGCATAACAATTTTGCATAATCTTTTTAAAATATTGTTATCTTGCGGGTATGAATCTGGAGGTCGTAAGTCTTTAAGTCGTAAGAAAAGAATATATTTCTATGAATATTTATACTTACCGACATACCACGTACCGACTTATGACTACATTTCTAATCAAAACAACAATATGAAAATACAATTCCACGGGGCAGCTCAACAAGTTACTGGCTCAAAGCATTTAATAATTACTGAAAAAGGCACAAAAATTTTGTTAGATTGTGGTTTGTTTCAAGGCATAAACACCCAAGACCTCAATCAGAATTTTACTTTTGATCCCGCAGAAATTGATTATGTTATTCTCTCTCACGCTCACATTGACCACACGGGATTGTTGCCACGATTAGTTGGAAAAGGATACGCAGGCAAAATATTTTGTACTTCCGCCACCAAGGATTTGTGTTCTATTTTATTGGGAGATTCCGCCCGAATTCAAGAGAGTGATTTAGAAAGAGTGAACAAAAGACGGATAAAAAGGGGTGAACCAATCTTAGAAAATTTATACTCACAAGCCGATGTTGAGCAAACACTAAGCCAGATGGAAGCCGTTAATTTCAGAGAAAAATTTTGGCTAAATGATGAAGTAAGTGTTTATTTTACCGATACTGGACATATATTAGGTTCTGCCGCAGTTTCATTAACTATTAAGGAAAATGACCAAGAAATTAAACTGTTTTTCTCGGGAGATATTGG
>JAYUIP010000382.1:0-2400 GCA_043765945.1 Arcicella sp. | reverse complement strand
GGGCATTTGAAAAACCACGGTGAATGGCACCTAATTTTTTCAAACCTGAATTTTGCAAACGTTCAAAAGCACCAACCCAAAGAGCCAAATCTGGATTTACAGGGTTTTTCACCAACACAGGAATATCAACGCCTTTCAAAGCATCAGCCAAATCCTGCACATTGAAAGGATTTACGGTTGTTCTTGCACCAATCCACAACACATCAACGCCATATTTCAACGACAATTCAACGTGTTCTGGTGTGGCAACTTCGCAAGCCAACGGTAAACCCGTTTGTTTTTTTGCTTCCACGAGCCATTTCAAAGCGGGTTCGCCCATGCCTTCAAAACTTCCTGGACGTGTACGTGGCTTCCAAACTCCTGCACGCATGATGTGGGCGTAACCTTCGGTTTTTATTCGGTTGGCAGTCTCCAACACTTGTTCCTCCGTCTCAGCTGAACATGGTCCAGCAATAATCAAAGGTTTGCCGTCAGTATTGATCCATTCCTGCATCGGCGTAATGTCTAAATTAGCATTCATTTTGGTAAACTTTATTCGTGATTTCTTTTAAACAATTTTTATAAACAAAATGTACTTTTAATTTGAAGTTTCATCAAATTTTTATTGTTACTTTACAAAAAAATAACGTCTTGTTAACAAGTAAAAAAGAAGTTATTTATACTTTCAGAAATTTAATTTAATGAAACGTAATTTTGTATTATTCTAATATGTTATCTTTGCAGGCTTTTAAAAAATAAAGACAACATTCTAAATCTTAATAAGTTGATAATCCATTGTTGAACTATTTTCAGTAATAAAATATAAAAAGATTATTAAGTCCATAGAAATGACCAAAATGCCGACCACCAAACCCCTCACAATGTCTTCGAAAGTTAGCTTTGAAGATACTTCTATCGCTTTTTCTTCCAAATCAAACTTGCAACTCAAAAAGGTATATTTGATTTTTGCAAGTATGAATCAGAGTTGGCTCGTAAAGTTAGGTACTTTTTTCATCAAACTATTCCTTTTTCTCCATTTTCCAATAAAAAAATTGATTAAAATGACAGTGTTTGAACAGTTTTGCGGGGGAGAAAATCTGCAAGAATGTAATAAAACCATAGAAAATTTGGACAAAGCTCACATCGGCACAATTTTGGATTATTCCGTTGAGGGTGAAGATGACGAGAAAAGTTTTGACAAGACTGCCAAAGAGATTTTATTAACGATAGAGAAAGCAAATCAAAACCAAGCAATTCCTTTTGCGGTATTCAAAGTCACAGGCATTGGAAGTGCTGAATTATTAGAAAAAGTTCAGAATCAAAGTGAGTTGTATGACGAAGAAAAAGAAGCATTTGAACTAGTCCGAAAGAGAATAGACATGTTGTGTGGAAGAGCTGCGGTTTTGAATGTCAGAGTTTTTGTAGACGGAGAAGAATCATGGATTCAAGATACGATCGATGAGTTGACTTACGAAATGATGGAAAAATATAACCACGACAAATGCGTGGTTTACAATACTTTCCAGATGTATCGGAAGGATATGTTTCATAATTTGAAGAATGCAACTTTTGAAGCTCGCAAGCAAAGTTATCAGTTGGGCGTGAAATTGGTGAGAGGTGCGTACATGGAAAGAGAACGTCAAAAAGCACACGAAGATAATTATTGCGAACCCGTTCACGAAACCAAAGTGGGTACCGATAACGATTTTAATGATGCCATGGAATACACCGTTGAAAACCGTGATGTTATTTCGGTTTGCGTTGGCACTCACAATGAATATAGTTGCAAGCGTTTGGTGGAGTTAATGACTCAACACCACGTTCAACCTACTGACACTCACTTCTATTTTGCCCAATTGCTGGGTATGTCCGATAACATCTCATTCAATCTTTCTAAGGCTGGTTACAATGTAGCAAAATATGTTCCTTATGGACCTGTGGATGCTGTAATGCCTTATTTGTTCCGTCGTGCGGAGGAAAACACTTCGGTGGCAGGGCAAGTGAGCCGTGAATTTGGATTGGTGAAGCGGGAGATTGTCAGAAGGAAAAGATTAGAATTTCAGAAGAAATAAATTTAATTTGAAGATTTGACAATTTATTAATTTGAAAATAAATGCGAATAAATTTTACAAGAAGCCACAGATTTAGCCAATTTGTGGCTTCTTTATTTAGTATATTTGCAGTTTAATCATTGGTTGTTAGTTGATAAATTTTTTTTTCATGGTGTAATTTTATTGTAATATTCAAGACTAACCATATTATCAACTATTTACCCACTGTGGTTTACTACTAAACTAATAAAAAATAACTAATAACCGACTCATGTTTCGTTCTCCGTATAAATATTTTTGGCTTACATTTTTGTTGATTGCCATTGACCAATTAATTAAATATGCCGTTCATCATTACTTGGTTTATGAA
>JAYUIP010000381.1:0-2406 GCA_043765945.1 Arcicella sp. | reverse complement strand
TAACATTACAGTATGTGCTGGAAATGATGTAACATTTGATGTGAAAACCAATGCAACTCAATCATTCACTTGGACAAGTAATACGACTCCTAAGTTTACAAGTAGCGTACAGAATCCAACGATTTTGAAAGCTACCGAAGCAACGACAGGAACATATACGGTGGTAGTAGAAAATACAAATGGATGTACAGCCTTAGCCACAACATCGGTAACAGTGAATGCTTTACCAACGGCAACGGCAAGTTCAAACAGTCCAGTATGTCTTGGTTCGCCAATCAACTTAACAAGTGCAGGAACTGGAAGCCAATTCTCGTGGACAGGTTCAGGATTTACTTCATCAGTTCAAAATCCAACGGTGGATGTATTGCCAAAAACACCTGGCACTTACACTTACATAGTGACGGTGAAAGATGGTAAAGATTGTTCAGCAACTGCAGCTGTGGTTGTAACGGTAAATGCTCTTCCAACGGCAACGGCAACAGGAACAACGGTTTGCGAAGGACAACCAATTGTCATCAAAGTATCACCAGCATTCAGTAGCTATGCTTGGACAAAGGGCGGTGTATTGGTATCAACCGAACAAGAACCAAAAATTAGTGCAAGTGCAGCGGATGGTGACAAAGGAACTTACCAAGTAGTTGTAACGGACATCAATAAATGTACGGCAACAGCAACAGCGGTAGTAGAAGTTAATCCATTACCAAAAGCAGAGGTAAGTAATAATGGAACGCCATGTATTGGAACACCAATCGTCTTAACGGCAAAAGGCGGAACAACATACAGCTGGAAGAAAGGTGCAGTTGGTTTAACGACAACAACGGCAGAGTTAACGATTCCATTAGCAACGCCAGGCGATGAAGGAACATACAGCGTAACAGTTGGAAGTGATAAAGGATGTTTTGCAACGGCAACCACAGAGGTGAAAGTTAATAGTAATCCAAATCCAAAACCAGAAGGTAATGGTCCAGTATGTTTAGGTGATACAATTAAATTGACAGTAGCAGCAGGTGGAACTTACTTATGGAAAGGAGATGGCTTTGAATCAACAGTAAGAGAACCAAAGATTGTATCAACGAAATCAGGAACGTTTGTTTATACCGTAACTGTCTCAGGAATAGGTGGTTGCACAGGAACAGCAACAACAAGTGTAGTCGTAAAAGCATTGCCAACAGTAACCGTTTCATCTGCTTCAATTTGTGCAGGAACAACAGGAGAACTGACAGCAAGTGGTGCAACAACTTATGACTGGAGTTTAGGAACTGAGAAGTTTGCTTCAAAAACAGCGAAACTATCAGTAACGAAAGGAGGTATCTACTCAGTAATTGGAACATTAGAAGGCTGTACTGCCGTAGCGACTACAACTGTGGAAGTGAAAGTGTTGCCAACCGTAACATTGTCACCACTTACAATCTGTGGAGGATCAACTGGAATATTGACAACAGGCGGAACAGGTGCAACAACCTACGCTTGGACAAGCAGTAATGCAGGTGAAACATTCACTTCAACAACAGCAAGTATTTCAGTAACGAAAACTGGAACTTATACCGTAGTTGGAACGAGTGCAGGATCATGTACGGCAAGTGCATCAACAACTGTAACAGTTAATACGAAACCAACACCAGAAATTACAACCAAATCAGAGGTATGCTCAGGCACACCAATTGAATTGAATGTAAGCGGTGGAGCGGGTAATAAGTTTACGTGGTCAGGTTCAGGATTTACTTCATCTGTACAAAATCCAACGGTTGATCCAACACCAACGGTAGCAGGAATTTATACATATTCTGTATTAGTTGAAGGAATTGGAGGATGTAACGGAACGGCAACAACAGCGGTAACGGTGAAAGCGAATCCAACGGTAAGCGTACCAGCCATTGCGATTTGTACAGGAACAACTGATACATTAAGAGCCAGCGGAGCCGATAGTTATTCATGGTCGAAAGGTGGAGTAGCCTTTACTTCAACGACGGCTGCAAAATTAGCAATCAACGCAACGGGAACTTATACAGTAGTTGGAACAACAAACGGATGTTCAGCAACAACAACGGTAGCAGTTACTGAGAAATTAGCAGCGAGAATCGAAGCAGGTTCATTGGAGATCTGTGAGGGACAACCACAAACATTGACAGCAACAGGTGGCGTAACTTACACATGGACAGGAGCAGGTAGTTTCACGGCAACGGGAGCAACCATAACTGTACCAATAGAAGGAACATATGCGGTAATAGGTAAAAATGCTGATGGATGTATCGGAACGGCAACGGCTACTTTAACTATCAAGGATAATCCAGAAGCGAGAATTCAAGGTGACACCGTAATTTGTGCAGGTACGAAAACTAAGTTGACTGCCTCAGGAACTGCAACTGCAACATTCTCATGGAAACAAACAGACGGAACGTTTACTGC
>JAYUIP010000380.1:0-6863 GCA_043765945.1 Arcicella sp. | reverse complement strand
TCATTATTGACACTAAATGAAGGGGTTTGTACTTTAAGAATTTAATATTTGAGCTGTAATTTTTTTTATCAAATCTACAATATTTGAATCAATTATTTACAAAAGGAAATACAGATTTAATTAAAAAAGCTATGATTATCTTAAATAGTTTCAATTATGACTGAATTTTCATGTTTTGAGTCATGAACCTTCAAATCCCTCGACATATAACTGTACACCGCAGGAATAATGTAAAGTGTCAAAGTGGTGGCAAATAACATTCCGCCCACCACGGCAATTCCCATCGAAACACGACTTTGTGAACCTGAACCTAATGCCAAAGCAATGGGCAAAATACCCAAAATCGTACAAAGAGATGTCATCAAAATGGGTCTGAAACGGGATACCGCCGCCTCTTTTGCCGCTTGCATTTTATTACTCCCTAATTCTTTTCGTTGATTGGCAAATTCTACAATCAAAATACCGTTTTTAGTTACTAATCCTACCAAAACAATAATCCCAATTTGCGAGAAAATATTTAAAGTTTGACTAAAATCCCAAAGGGAAAGTAATGCCCCTGCAACTGCCAAAGGAACGGTTAAAAGGATAATTAATGGGTCAATAAAACTTTCAAATTGTGCCGATAAAATTAAGTAAATCAAGATTAAAGCCAAGGCAAAAGCAAACAATAATGATGACGAAGAATCCTTAAATTCTTTCGATTGTCCATCGTAAGCCGTTGAAAATGAGTTGTCTAAGGTTGCCTTAGCTATTTTATCCATCTCATCTAACGCTACTCCCAACGTTACGCCCTTTGCCGCTTGTGCCTGAACGGTTGCCGCCACGTAACGATTATATCTGAACAATTGCGGAGGGGTACTTTCTTCCGTAATCTTCACCAAATTATCCAATTGTATCAATTCTCCCTTGTTACTTTTCACGTATAATGAACGCAAATCACCCACATCATTTCGTTCTGGACGGTCAATTTGTCCGATAATTTGGTATTGCTTTCCATTCATTAAAAAATATCCAAATCGTCTGCCCGAAAGTCCTAATTGAAGCGTTTGAGCCACATCTTGAATAGAAACACCCAAATTTTGAGCCTTCTCACGATTGATTTCCAAACGTAATTCTGGCTTCGTAAACTTCAAATTTACATCAGCCGTTTCAAATTTTGGTGATTCCCGAACCTTCGCCATAAATTCTGGAATGGCTTTTTTGAGTTTATCAAAATTAACGGCTTGAATCACAAATTGAATCGGCAAACCTCCGCCCCGTTGTCCCGTTTGGATGGTTGGTTCTTGTACCACAAACATTCTGGCACCCGTATATTTCTTTAATTTTGGCTGAATTTCATCCACAATGGCTTGTTGCGTTCTGCGGGTTGTGTCATTCAAAACTACCCGAATTGCTCCCGTATTTGCCGCTCCATTTCCGAAAGGAGGGGAGGTAATCGTTATCACGCCACGACGTTCTTTTTCGGATAATTCTTTTAATAATAGATTGCCAACCTCATCCGTAATACCTAACATATATTCAAAAGTTGCTCCTTCTGGACCCGTTGCCGAAATCCTAAAACCGCCTCTGTCTTCCATAGGAGCTAATTCTGAGGGAATTGCATCAAATTTAAACATCGCATAAATAATTCCAACGAATGAAATAACCAAAACCCAAGCCAACCAACGAACTCTTAAAAATCCAGTTAATGAATTCTCATAAGCACGATTTAATCCTTGAAAAAATGGTTCGGTTACTCGATAAAACCAAGGTTGATGATGTCCGCCTCGCAGTATTTTAGAACTCAACATGGGCGTTAAAGTCAGCGAAACAAAGGCAGAGATAATTACCGAACCCGCCACCACAATTCCAAATTCACGGAATAACCTCCCCGTAATTCCTTGCAAGAATATTACGGGTAAAAACACTGCTGCCAACGTTATGGTTGTAGAAATTACCGCAAAATATATTTCTTTTGAACCCTGTAATGAGGCTTCCCAGGGTGACATTCCTTCTTCAATTTTGGCGTAAATATTTTCTAAAACCACAATGGCATCATCCACAACCAAGCCAATTGAAAGAACTATTCCCAATAAAGTCAATACGTTTATGGAGAAACCCATGACGTACATAATGAAAAATACGCCAATTAATGATACTGGAATTGCCGTTAATGGAATCAGAGTTGAACGCCAATCTCTCAGGAAAATGAAGATAATTAAGGCTACCAAAGCAATGGCAATGAAGATGGTTTCTTCCACTTCGGTGATGGATTTTCTAACGTATTGCGTATAATCCAAACCCAGTGTTATTTCAACATCGGCAGGAATGGTACTTTGAATTTGTATTAATTTTTTCTTAATATCATCCACAATCTGAATCTGATTTGCTCCTGGTTGCGGCACAACTGCCACTGCCACCATCGGCACCATATCCCGTTTAAAGAAAGTTTTTTCATTTTCAGGAGCTAACTCTGTGCGACCTACATCGCTGAATTTCACCACTTTATCTCCTTCTTCTCTTAAAATCAAGTTGTCAAAATCTTCTGGGGTCGTCAAACGTCCTTGTGTCCGAACGGTCAATTCCGTCATAGCTCCTTCAATACTTCCCGACGGTAATTCTATGTTTTGCTTGTTCAAAGCGTTCACAACATCGGGGGCAGTTAATCGGTATGAAGACAATTTCACGGGGTCAATTCGTAAACGCATGGCATACTTTTTCTCTCCCCAAATCTGCACCGAACTTACGCCCGCAATGGTCTGAAATTTCTCTTTTATGTTTCGAGTAACAATCTCATTCAAATCCAATAAATCACGCTTTGCCGATTTTACATTAATAAAATAAATGGGATTTGAATCGGCATCGGCTTTGGCAACCACGGGCGGGTCAACGTCTTTGGGAAGATTTGCTAACGAGCGAGCTACACGGTCACGCACATCGTTAGCGGCATCTTCAATATCTACGGCTAAATCAAACTCAACTGAAATCGTCGAGCGACCATCACGGCTTGTTGAAGTTAAGGTACGAATCCCTGCAATTCCATTGATGGATTCCTCCAATGGCTCTGTAATTTGCGATTCAATGATGTCAGCATTTGCTCCTGTGTAATTCGTTTGAACCGTCACAACGGGTGGGTCAACGCTCGGGAATTCCCTGATTCCTAAGTAAGTATAACCAATTATGCCAAAAAGAATAATGAGAATTGACATCACTATCGCCAAAACAGGGCGTTTGATGGACGTTTCGGAAAGTGATGCCATAGTTTTTGAAAATTAATGATGAAGGTATTCTTGTTAATGAAATTTTAATTTTGGGGAGGGTAGCAGGATAGTCTAATGTTAGGTATCTTATCTGGTTTAAACTTTTGTCTTAACTTTTGAGTCATGGCATGAGTAACTAATTTTTGAAAGAATGAACACGGTCAAAACCTATTTAACCATATTTCCGATAGCCTTGTTTATTCTTTCTGAACAAGAAGCCAATGACCAATTCTCTTTTACATTATTAATAGAAAATTTAGATATTTTACCTCTTAATTCTTGATTTTCAGATAGTTGTAAAATATATTTAGCGATTTCTTTCGCATTTTGATTAACTAAGAAACCATTTTTTTCATGAATAATTGTTTCTCTAACACCACCTTCGGCAACCGCAATCACTGGCGTACCGCAAGCATTTGCTTCAAGCGGGGCAAAGCCAAAAGGTTCAAGATTTGAAGAATAAACCATGCAGATGGCTCCACTCAATAATCGGACTAATTGCTCATCAGTCACCATCTTTTTCACTTCCAACGTAACGTTTAATGAACGAGCCAATTCCACCATTTCAAGCCAATATTTTTCATCTACCATATTGCCAATCCATAACAATTTCGGACGATTCTTTTTCACTTCTCCAACCGCACGAATCGCTAATTCTGGATTTTTATGACTGTAAAAACCTCCTAAACCAACAACGTAAGGTTCTGATTTTAAATGACTTTCAGGCTTAAATAATGAATCATCAACGCCTAAATAACAAACTTCTGAAAGTAAACCATAAGCTCTTTTACAACTCTCCATGGAGAAATAAGAGTTGACTAATACCTTATCAAAAGCCTGAAAATTCTTTCGTTCTTCACGTACATAAACCCTATATTTATTTGTTCGCCAAGTGTTACTGAAAAAATAAACCCAAAATTTTGAAGACCACTTACTGGAAGTTTTTTCTGGTGCTTCCCAGATTTGCTCAGGCATGGCTTCGTATAAATAACGATTAGGCTCGCCCAGATATAAAACCTTGGGAATATTCACAAAACGACTAATAAATGGAACACCATAATAGAAACAGCTGTTAGCAAAAAGAACATCAAAACCTCCTTGGTTAATTGCTAAGGCACATTTTTGACAATGTTCCTCCATAGCTCTCATATTAGAATCCTTATTAAAAAATAAAGATGTGAAACGCTCTTTTATCGACGTTTGATTTTCATCATACTTTAAAGCAACTTTGTGCAACTTTACATTTGTAGGCAATTGCATAAACCCCCCCGCATCTGGTTCATCAGCCCAGATTTCAACTTGATGTCCTTTCTCTATCAATCCTTGAATGTGATACTGTAAAGCACGACTTCCTCCACCACTATGCAAATTATGCCAGACAGCTATTTTCATAAGTTTGTTTTTATTAGCATACCAATAATTTATATATAATGGTTGTGTATAATGAAAATAACACTTTAAAATAAAGCATCATTAAGAAACTCAAAATTATAAACTCGCACTTTTAACAACTCACTTTATCACCTCCCGAATGTCCACCTCACCATCCGCTTTCACTTGCATTATACCCGTAGTTATTAGCGTATCACCCTTAGACAAACCCGATAGAACTTCAACGTTTTTCTCTCCACGAACGCCTAATTGCACTTTCACAGGTGTTGCTTTGCCATGTTGAACCAAAAATACCTTATTCCCCTTTTGCTCAGGAATTATAGATTCGGTTGGAATCATAATGGCTGAACCTTTGCTTTTCAGAACCAATTCTACTCGTGCAAATGAACCTGGAATTAACCTTCTATTAGGGTTAGGTGCAACTGCCCGAATTTGTAAAGTTCGTGTATCAGGATCAATTTTAGGGTCAATAGCATAAACGGTTCCAATAAATTTCTGTTCCGAATTTTCAACCGAAAAATCAATTTTACTACCAACACGAACAATAGACGAATATTTTGCAGGTATAGCAAACTCAACTTTGGCAGGATTTGTATTAGTTAATGTGGCAATTTTAGTAGTAGGCGAAATGTAACTTCCTAAACTTATAAAACGGAAACCAATCATTCCATCAAAGGGGGCTTTTAAAGTCATTTTTTGAATTTGAGCCGACAAATCTTCCATATCTGCCGACACCGTATTAACAGAATTCACGGCAATATCATACTCTCGCTGACTGATTGCTTCTTTTTCCAGTAATTTCTTCTGACGAGCTTCGTTGTCTTCTGCTAACTTTTTATTAAATCCCAATTTTCTCAAACGAGCCTGCAAGTCTTCATCATAGATGTGTAATAACGTTGTACCCTTTCTCACCAAATCCCCTTCTTTTATATTTAACGTAACAATCCTACCCGATATTTCACTTCTAATCTCCACTTCCTCATTTGGTAAAATGGTTCCGTTCGTGTTCACCAAGTCATCCAAACGGGTTAGATTTACAACCATAACAATCACAGACGTTTTACCTCCGCCTTTTGCTTTTCCCGCTAACTCCTTCTTTTGTTTTTCATCTCTGGGTTTGAAAACAGTTTTTAATTTTGGGTAAAAAGCACCCATAATAATTAAAAGTATAACAAAAGCGGTTAAAATGTTTTTGGTAAATTTTGACATAAATTTATGATATTGATGAAATTATTACCCGAAAATACGCAATAATTTACGCTATTCAATGACAAAATTATTTTATTAGATTCAATACGTTTTGTAATATTATTCAAACGATTATCTTTGTGAACCAAACTGTTAATTAACCTGTACATTTTACCTAACCATTATGTTTTCTAAAAATCTCCTCTTCGGACTTTTTGTGTCCATGACTGTCTGTATTTCTTGCGGTAAAGTTAGTAAGCAAATGATGATTGCCAATAAGCAATTATTTGAAAATCTGTATGCCAAAGATCAGCGTGTTCGAGAAGCCGCTGGCAAAGTTGATAGTGTGGCAAAAGCCAAGTTGGAAGAAGGACTTATTGACGAGGAAATCGAAAAAATATTCTCATTAAGTGCTATGATAGTAAAGAAAAATATCGCCCTCCGTGATAGCATCATTAAACTAAATGCCACCGATGAAAAAGCGTTGAAAGAAACGTTGAGAAGTGATTTGGAAGGGAAAACCAGTATTATTTCTGAGTTAAAAGCAAGAGCAATGGATGATTCTTTGACACTTCTCATCATTGAAGAAGGAATGAAAAATAGTACTATCTATAAAATTCCAAATGAGATAGTCTTCACGGAAGGAGGACATAAAATATTAGATAAAAATCTCCAAAAGATGGAGCAATTTTTTGGACCTATTCTTGATTCAATCGTCGTTTCAGCCAATAAATACATTAATAAAAGACTAAGAGTTAAAATAGTTGTCTATGGTTATGCAGATTCTGATCCAATCAACCCAAAATCTAAACTCTACGATGAAATTGCTCGAAGTCTTTACCGTGAAACCGTTGACAGTTCACTATTAACAATTTCTCCAAGATTAAACCAAGAATTATCAAGACTTAGAGCCGAAGAAGTAGGTGGATTAGTAAACACCATGACCTTCAACAAACTCAATTACATCACAGGCGTAAAGTCAATATTCGTCGATTTGCAAAAGGAAGGAAAAGGAGAGGAGCTACCAGATAATAAAATTAAATA
>JAYUIP010000379.1:0-2411 GCA_043765945.1 Arcicella sp. | reverse complement strand
GTACTTCAATGGTTTTTTAATTGAAAAAAAGATATTGAAAAATGTTGTAAAAGGCTCAAAATTTAAAGGAACAATTAATGAAAATGAGAAGATTTTATTTCCTTATGAACTTATAAATGGAAGATATACCGTCATTTCGGAAGAAAAACTCATCAATGAATTTCCGAATGCTTACCAATATTTACTGAAAAATAAAGAAGAACTTGAAAGTAGAGATATTGACAAAAAAGCAGTTTGGTACGAATTCGGAAGGAGTCAAGGCGTGCAAAGCGTTCACCAAGAAAAAATTGTTTTGAGTACTTTGGTAAATGGACAAATTGATTTTTATAGAGTTCCTAAGGAGGTTTTGATGTATTCAGGATTATTTATTGTTAAAAACAAGCCAAATTCTGATTGGAAAATGATTGAAGAAACGCTAAAATCTGAAGAGTTTTATAAGTATATTAGGTTAACTGGAAAGGATTTTTCAGGAGGTTATAAATCTGTGACTTCTAAACAAATTAAGGAATTTAAGATAGAAATGTAGTAACAAATCTACCTAATAACCAAGTAGAAAATTTGCTTCTACCACGATTTGTACGGATTTGAAAGTAGAACAGATTCCCAACCTTTTCGTTAAACTCCTTGAACAGATTGGAAACCTGTTCTACTTTCTACTTGAAAACTGAAACACTATTTTAAGCATCATCTCTAATTCCAGACACTAATCTTATTCCTGAGAAGAAAAATAACGAGCCTAAAACGGCACAAAGAATTATTGTTTTTATGTCGGTTTTACCTACCGATTTGTCCATAAATGTTATTCCAGCATAAATTAATGCTACAATACCTAATAAGGTCAATAATGTTCCGAAAACCCTTTTAATGTTCATATTTCTTCTTGTTTATAATATTTTAAATTATTGATTTATTGGAAAGCTTTAAAATATAATACCACAGGCGTATATACGTACTAATTGCTTTGATGGGCAATAAGCTCTACAATGTGTATATTTTGAGATTGAACAGAATAATCATATTTCCTTAAAAATATTAATTTAGTCTAATTAATAATGAATATTTAGTAAAAGTATAATCGTAGCCTCATAGTTTCCCTCCATAAGCCAAATCTCCTGCATCGCCCAAACCTGGAATAATGTAGAATTTATGATTTAATTTTTCATCAATTATACCCATAAAAAAATCAGCTTCGGGGATTTGTGCTTGCAAAAACTGCACTCCTTCGGGTGCGGCAATGGCAGCGACAATGATGGTGCGAGCGGGTTTTCCGTAGGTCAATAGGGCTTCGTAGGATTTTACTAATGATTTGCCTGTTGCCAACATTGGATCAATCAGGATGATGGTTTTATTGCTCAAATCGGGACTGGCTAAATAATCCATCTGAATATCGAAGGTTTCGTCGGGGCGATGTTTGCCTCGATGCGCTCCAATAAAGGCATTTTCAGCACGGTCAAATACATTTAAAAACCCTTGATGGAAAGGTAAACTTGCTCTGAGAATTGCCACTAAAACGGGTTGTTCGATCAATAAATGCGTGGTCGTTTCTGCCAAAGGACTTTGAACGGTTGAGGTTTGATACCTTAATGTTTTAGAAACTTCATAAGCCAAAATCTCCCCCAAACGCTCCATGTTTTTACGAAAACGCAAAGCATCTTGTTGAACATTTACGTCACGCATTTCAGCGATAAAGTGGTTGGCAATGGAGTTGGTGTTGGTAAGGATGAACATGAGGAAACGGAATTTAGGTTTTCATTGCTCAAATATATCCAATTTTTGAGTTATTGAACCCTATTTTCAATAAAGAAGAAGGATTCAGCAATTTGCCGAATCCTTCTGAAATAAATTACTGAGAAACAATTTTTATAAATTCCAACTGCATACTATTTTACTGCCTACTTGTACGCAGGGTCTTGCACCAATGTTGGCGTTCCATTTACCGACGAACGGTCAATGGCTTCCTGTGGAATTGGATAGAATTCATTTTTTCCTTTTGTGAAAGTGACTCCTTTCAGATAACTTTTTTTATTTCCCTCAGCGGCGGTATATTTGTTCAGAATATCCGCTGAAATTCACCAGCGTTGTAGGTCAAAGAAACGGTGTCCTTCCATCGCTAATTCTAAGCGAGTTTCAAAACGTACTGCCTTACGAGCCGTTGCTGCATCTGTCCACGGAGAAGTATAATTTTTGATGATATAATTTCCTGCGGGTACTGGTTTTCCAGCGGCATCAGTAACTAATTTATAACCATCACGGTCATTCTTAACATCCCTATGAATGATTTTTTGGACAAAATTTGCTGGATTTGCTGCTCTCGTTCTAATTTGGTTTACTAAGGCTCTCGCTTTTTCCAAACCATCCAATTCGACCTCACATTCAGCTAACCATAACAAAATGTGTCCATAACGAATGAT
>JAYUIP010000378.1:0-6877 GCA_043765945.1 Arcicella sp. | reverse complement strand
AAAAAATAAATATTTTTACTCTGCTATTTTTGGCACGCAAAACTTGTTTGAGTATTAATACTTATAATTTGAAATTTTATTGAGTATTTTTGATTAATTAGTAATCCTTACTCGTAAATTTTCTCAGTATTACTACGATTGGTTTCATAAACGAGTAGATTTATTTTTT
Source organism: Arcicella sp. (assembly GCA_043765945.1). GTDB lineage: Bacteria > Bacteroidota > Bacteroidia > Cytophagales > Spirosomataceae > Arcicella. Next base: position 6,708 of record JAYUIP010000378.1, on the reverse strand, counting down.
CATTAATCAAATATTTCAGATTCTCTGGCAGTTTTTGTGGAGGACGATATGTATGTCTGTATCGCATACGCCCATTTCATTCGTGGGTGTATGCAATGCTTAGCTACTTTGGCATACTGTTTTGCCTCTTCAATGGATTCTTCGCCCGTTGTGTGTACTGCTTGCAAAGGATTACTTGCCTCTTCAATGGAAGAAACACAACAAATTTTTACCTTCGTCTTCATTTTATCTTAGTTGTTAAAAATGCACCTAACAACCCTAAAATAATCAAAGAAGACAAAGCTATTCGTAAGGAAGAAAATTCAGAAAGGAAGCCGATTAATACGGGACCTAACAAAAAACCCCCTATTCCTACTGTAGAAATTGCTGCCAAAGCAACTCCTGCCGACATCGTTTTTGAATGCCCAGCTTCTGAATAAATTAAAGGCACAATCGTTGAAAGTCCTAATCCTGTAATACCAAAACCAATAATCACTGAAATTGGATTCATTGAAATTAAAGCCACAAACATTCCTAAAAAAATAATTAAACAATTGAATAACAGGATTTTACGTAAACCAAATCTGTTAACTATCTTATCGCCAAAAATTCTTCCAAGCACCATCATCATTGAGAAAGCGGTAAAACCAGCCGTGGCAAAACCTTTTGAATTATTGAGAACTTGTTTGTAATAAAGCGTACTCCAATCTGCCATTGCCCCTTCTGAAAGCATTCCACAAAAAGCAATAATGCCTAATAGAATCAACCCACGGTCGGGGAGTGCAAAAAGTGGTTGAGCTTTGTCAGTCTGTTCGTCCGATTTCACCAAAAGGCGATAAATGATTATCCCAATAAATAAATCTGTTGCTCCCACAAAAGTCAAATGTTGAAAAACAGAAATATCTTCACTGGCAATGAATCCACCCAAAGCCGCTCCAATCATGAAACCTATACTAAAAACCGCATGAAAAGACGACATGATGGAACGGTGCTGAATTTTCTCAACATTTACGGCTTGCACGTTCATTGAGATGTTTAGTAAGTCTCCGCCAAAACCAAACAGAAATAGGGCAATGGCTAATTGAATCGTTGAGTTGGCACTACCCAATAAAGGCATAGCAACCACATAAAAAAGCATTGAAAAAAGAGCAACATTTCGACTGCCAAATTTGCTGATAATTATTCCTGCAACTGGTAATGCCGATAAACTTCCAATCGGCATGGCAAACAGAACTGTCCCTAAGGCGGCATCTCCCAACTTCAAAAATTCCTTCACGTCAGGAATACGAGATGCCCAAGAAGCAAAACTCATTCCGTTCAAAAAGAATAAAATATTAGTGGCAATTCGAGCTTGTGAGCCTTTTTTCAAATATGAAATAGTCTTTTCCAAAGCTGATTACATTAATATTTTTTCAATTTCCTTCCATGAATTAGCTCGCTGATAACCAGATACTTCCTGATTATGAGGAGCATCAAAAAGAAGACAATTCCCTTCAAATTTCGTGAAATTTTTCGGATGGTCGTCGATGAGGTAATCGGCTTTAATCATGTATTTATGCCCACAAAAAACGGTGTACTGCCAACCAATAAATGGGAAATATTCTTCTAACCATTCCAATTTTTCAGTTAACGAAAGAGGGAACTCATTGGCTGCTGACACAACAAAAACTTCATATTTTGATTGTAAATTTTTGATAACTTCCTGAGCATCAGCCATGACAGGAATATCTCTGAAAAATCCTTTCTGAAATAAAATCTCACGGTGAGGCAAATAATGCGTATTAAATTCTGGGTGACTTTTACCAGCCGATTCTTTTGTCCAGTTTGAGCCAGTTAATTTGTTAATTTTATTAATGATGTGTAAGGCTGTTTCCGCCATCACGTCGTCCATGTCGATTGCTATTCTTTGCATTAGGTTAATTGGTTAAATTTAGGTAAAGATAAATTTCTCAAACTTTAAATTGAAGAATATCACAAATTTACCAATTTCTTCTTGAATAAATTTGGAAAACACAGCTGATTCTACATAAAAATGCCACCAACTTAGCGTTTGATCGCATTAAATTAGTGGCATTTTAAACTATTATTTTGGACTAAGGTCGGGTATAATTAACATTCATAACGGCAGTTCCTAAGGTAGTTTTATTAATGGCAGTCAATAAAATATCCCTCGTAACTTTTGATTGTGCAACGCCTAAAACTGGTTCAGCCGAAAGTGCATAGACCGTTATTATATATTGTTTTGCCCCTGGTCCTTGCGAACATGGAGGTGAATATTCCATTTTTCCATTAACTGTATTTATGCCAAACAAGCCCACAGAAGCGGTTTTTTCGCTTAATCCGCTCACAGAGTTTGGAATATTGTAAAGCAACATATAAACATGATTATCACCCGTTGGAGGAATATGGTGCATAATAACGGCAAAGGATTTTGTACCCGTAGGTGCATCTTTCCATGCAATTGGAGGAGAAATGCTGGCTCCATCACAAGTATATCTTGCGGGTAATTTTCCATTGTTTGTAAACGCAGAACTTTCAGCGGTTAATGTGTTGGTTACTGAAACAATAGCTTCAACTGTCTCTTTTTTACAAGAAAACAGAAAAATGATTAATAGTAATGGGATGATTTTAAATGATTGCATGGATTTGAGTGGTTTAAAAGAAGGTTTCTACTTCCTTAACACTAAATATTTTATTTCTTGATGTAAGTCGTAGTCGTCGATTTTCCATCCGTCCCTATAAATGTGTAAGTATATTTATTTGCCGCATCCCAACTATAATTAATGTACCCTTTTTGACTGCCTACTGCATATTCCAAAGAGTAAGCATTCGTTCCAGTTGATTTGAAATTAGTTATACTTGCCCCTTTTAATGGATTACCAGGCGGGCGAATGGGAGTCATTTTTGCTTGTGGAATAATTTGATTTTCAGGGGCTGTTGTTGCAGGATTGATACTTACTTTTCCTCGCATCGAACCAATAAAATAGGGATAAGTCGTGGTGGCGTGATAGTGATAAACCCCCGTTCCAATCGAATGTCCATGATTGGCATCCAAGGTTTGCATAGTTGTTCCATCGGGTTCTTTTGAGCCGTAAATAGCAAAACCATCCAATGCCATTGCAATAGGGTTTTTACCAGCCGTTGCCTCAAAATGCAGCGGTGCAATGTGATAATGATAGTCATCGGCTTTGCCACAATGTCCGCCCCATTGATCCAACTCGCCGATTGCGTAGGCATCTTCCCCTCTATTGTTCAAAGGATTAAAGATTGGTATTCCGTTGGGTGCAATGGCAACTGCTCCCGACATAAAATTAGTTTTCAAACTCAATGGTGTTGTAGCCAATTCAGGTTTGAGTGGAATTGACCAAGCATTTGTTCCCGTATATCCTTGCGGAATTGGCACTTGTTGTTGCCAATTTGTGATGCCCAACATCATATTGTGCAAAGGAATACCCTCCGATTCCACATAAAAATAAGTATCATCAAAGCGGGTTTTTACAATCGTTTTGAAGGTACTGAAAACCATTTCTACAAAAGCTGGGTCAGTTTTGGTTACTGTTGTTGTCGTCGGATTGGTCGGAGTAACGGTTTCTGTTGTTTTACAAGCATAAATAAAGATGACGAAACCTCCAAGTAAATAAGAATATCTTGAAAACTGATTATTATCTCTTTTTTGAATTAACAAGAAAGTTATACCAATTATCGAAATCAGAAGAAAGAAGTAAAGTAGGTTGATTTTCAAATCAGAATTTTTAGTTTCAACTAAATTTTTCTTGTGATTTAATTGTTTCATGAGTGCAATTTTCTGACTCAAATTATTTTGATTTTCAAAGGAAAAATCTGTCAGTGGGGCAGAAACAGTTTTTCCGTTAGATAATTCAATGAAAATCTTCTCATTTTTTGTCATTAAAAAATGCCCTTCGATGGATTTTCCTTTGAAGTAAAAGATTTCATTTTTAACAGAATTATGTCCCCCTACGTGAGCAAAAATTGGACTTGTGAAGCATAAGGCAATCAAAATCCAAATACAGTTTAATTTATTCATTGATGTTTGTTTAAAGAGTGTTTTTTATTAAATATTATTCCAGTAAATTTTAGTAAAGCCCAAATTGGTTAAATTCAAATTTGAAGGTAAAAGTATACTGAAAAATTAGAATGAGGAATTGAAAATTTGTAGGAGCGAGTTGCCTGCAAATATGGAATTTTTAGAAAGTGGAATTTAATTTGGTATTCATGATTAACGAGAAATACGTGATAAATAAGCAATTTATTGCCAATTGCACTCTTATTTTTTCCAAAGAAATAAAAACCCTTCCAAATTCTTAGAAGGGTTCGATATTATTTGAAAACTTTAATTTTAATTTTCCATTTTATTATCTTGACGATTCAATTTTTTTACCAACATCTGGTTAAATAATTGTTCCGTTTTGAACAATTCAGAAAGTTGGCGAACATTAATAGACTTTAAAAATTTTGATAAATATTCTTTCTCTAAATCAACTTCCTTTTGTTTTAGACTCAAAACTTCTTTTAAATCAGAAAGAATTTTATCGTCAGAAGTAGTGATATTGCGACTCTCAGCCGTCATTTTGCGAACATTTTTTCTAATTTCTACACGTTTTTTATCAAATTCATCATAAACAATCCAGAACGTTTTAGCTTGTTCTTCGGTCAAATTCAAACGATTTGTAATTAAGCCAACTTTTGCCGCTTTAATTTTTTCATTCTTTCTTGGATATTCATCTTGGGCTTTCAAACTTGTTGAAAGGGCAAATGATAAAATTGCAATTAAAATGGTTACTTTTTTCATTTTTTTCAAATTAAGGTGATTAAATTTCATTGTCAATATTCTCATAATCAACACTTTGTAAAATATCTTTATCAGTCACTTTCAGATTATCTAATAATTCTGAATCTTTAAATTTTAAGGTTTTACTATTATTGATTTGTTCTGCAAAATCGGTTTGATTAACATTTTCTTGTATCAAATAATTAATAATTTCCTGATTCTGAACACCTGCTAAAGATTCGTTTCTTAATGAATCTTGTTGTGGCATTAAGGTAAAATATCCCAAAATGCCAATGGCAGTACAAGCAGCAATGCTTCCCCAAGTACGTTTTTTCGACCATGAAATCAGGGGAATAACCCTTTTTTGATTAGATGTTTGTTCCTGTATTTGTACAGAAAGGTCGTTAAAGTAATTTTCAGGCACTTTAAAAACGTTTGATTTTGATATATTTTCTAACTTAAAATTCTCGTTCTTCATTTTTGTAATCCCACATAAATATTGAAATTTTGCTCCTATACTTTTTGTGATTTTTTTTAATTTTATTCTTTGATAATATATTTTCATCAAGGTTTAATGTTCAAACTTAAAATTCTGATTTTTTCAGATGTTCTTCAACTTTTTTAACTGCTAAATGATAAGATGCTTTCAAGGCACCAACAGATGTTCCTGTGATTTCCGATATTTCCTCATACTTCATCTCATCGTAATACTTCATGTTGAAAACCAATCTTTGCTTATCGGGCAAAGTCAAAAGTGCTTTTTGTAATTTTAACTGGATTTCATCACCCGAAATTAAACTTGAATTATCAATTTTATTGGATAATTCTTCGGTAATGTCATTTATAGGTAGGAAAAAACGTTTTTTCTTTTTTGCTAAATGGTTTAAACATTCGTTCGTTGCAATACGATAAATCCAAGTAAATAATTGTGAATCTCCTTTGAAATTATCTAATGCCTTCCAAATTTTTATAAATGTTTCTTGGGTTAAATCATCAGCATCGTCGTGGTCAATAACCATCTTACGGATATGCCAATAAAGTTTTTGCTGGTAAGTTTTTACCAGTTGATTAAATGCAAAATTGCGTGTTTCAAGAGCAGCAAATTTCGCTAATATGTCTGAATCGGTTAATTTTATTTCTGTCATTCAGAATTAAGTACAACAGATTTGTAACTGCGACGCATGGTCCTGTTAATATTTAACAGGACTATGCGTCGCAGTTGGAGACCTGTCATACAAAAAAATTCCGCAAGAAACTAAATTCTTGCGGAGTTAATTAACTCACTGTCAAAAACTTATAAATTTTTACGTGCAATAACTTTTAAAACTTTTTCAACAATTGAAGTAGCATTTAAACCGTATTTTTCCATTAATTGGGCTGGCGTTCCAGATTCTCCGAAAGAGTCATTAACCCCAACATATTCCATCGGAACAAGATGATTTTTGATAAGCACCTGAGCAATTGAATCTCCTAAGCCACCCGCAATCTGATGCTCTTCTGCTGAAACAGCACATCCAGTTTTACGTACTGATGCTAAGACAGCTTCTTCGTCCAAAGGTTTAATTGTATGAATATTTATTATTTCTGCATTAATTCCTTTTTCGGCTAAAATTTCACCCGCCAGAATTGCTTCCCATACCAAATGCCCTGTGGCAAAAATACTTACGTCTTTTCCTTCGTTTACCGTCCATGCTTTACCGATGATAAATTCTTGGTCTGGATCAGTGAAAATTGGCACAACAGGACGACCAAAACGCAAATAAACGGGTCCAACGTGTTCGGCAACGGCAATTGTTGCAGCTTTCGTTTGGTTATAGTCACAAGGATTGATGACTGTCATTCCAGGAAGCATTTTCATGAGTCCTAAATCTTCCAAAATTTGGTGAGTTGCACCATCTTCGCCCAAAGTCAAACCTGCGTGTGAGCAAGCAATTTTAACA
>JAYUIP010000377.1:0-6878 GCA_043765945.1 Arcicella sp. | reverse complement strand
CTCAACCAAAGTGGTGAATGAAAACGGTCAACATTTGTTAAAATTAACAATTGATAGTAACTCAGTTTATAATCGTAAACTGAGTTACGTAATTCCTGATCACGGAAAATTAATGCACCTGTTTTTGGTAAGACAAGGCACGATGGATGCGTTTGCTCACCTTCATCCTCTACGAAAAGATACGCTCAATTTTGAAGCACTTTTACCCAATTTACCCGCAGGAAAGTATCTGGTTTATGCCGATATTATGCGGTACGTTGGCGGTTTTCAATATACTTTGACAGACACGGTTGAGATAAAAAATGCGGTTAAAAATACTAAAATTCAAGACCCTGATGATACTTATGCCATTACAAATGCTTTGAACGAAAAATCGTCAAATTCGTTGGATGAAACCATTACTGTTTGTGGAACGCCAGGCGTGAAAACTAAGCTCCAAGACGGCTCAAGCATTGTTTGGGAGGCAGATTCAAAGAAATCTATGATGGCGGGACAAATTTATGATTTGAAGTTTTCGGTAGTTTCCCCCGATGGGAAAGAGGCAGTTTTACAACCTTATCTGGGTATGATGGGACACGTTGCCGTAGTAAAAACGGACGGTTCGGTTTATATACACCTACATCCAACGGGAACGGTTTCGAGTACCTCCGTAGACGTAATGCAAAAGCGAGTTGAAGAAACTTCGGTTGAGCCATTCATTGCCACACCACAGGTTTTCAAAGACAGTATTGATAAGGTTTTAGCAAAAATCCAAACCATGCCTGAAGCCCAAAGATACCAATTTCTGATGCCTAACATGAACCACAACACCAAAGAACACCACGGCGGAAGCGTTAAATTTCCCTACGTTTTCCCAACGGCTGGGAATTACAGAATTTGGTTACAGATAAAGCGGAATGGGAAGATTTTGACTGGGGTTTTTGATGTTGGGGTGATTTAGAAATAAAGTTTCACCCTCATTTCTCAAACAAAGCCTTTTTATCTTTGTTAAACATTTATCCATATTTGCGTATTAAAATTTATCATGAAAGTAATAGTTATCGGTTCGGGATTTTCGGGTTTGGCGGCGGCCACGAGTTTAGCAGACAAAGGGCATGAAGTTACCATTTTAGAAAAAAATAGTGTCGCTGGTGGTCGTGCGAGGGTTTTTGAGGCAGCGGGCTTTACTTTCGATATGGGTCCGAGTTGGTACTGGATGCCTGATGTTTTTGATAATTACTTCGCCACTTTCGGAAAAAAGGTTTCTGATTATTACGATTTAGTACGATTAGACCCTTCTTATTCTGTTATTTTAGAAGGCAACGAAACGATAAATCTTCCCGCAGGAGTGGATAAATTGGGCGATTTATTTGAATCAATGGAAGCAGGAAGTCGGGCTAAATTTCAAGAATTTATGCGTCAGGCGGAATATAAATATGATGTTGGTATCAATAATTTTGTTTGGAAACCCTCACGGAGTATTACTGAATTTTTGAGTGTAAAATTGCTTTATGACGTAACTCGATTAGACGTTTTTCAATCTTTTTCTTCCCACATTCGTAAGTTTTTTCAAGACGAAAAAATCTTGAAAATTATGGAATTTCCTATCCTTTTTTTGGGTGCTACGCCCGAAAACACCCCTGCGATGTATAGTCTTATGAATTACGCAGAAATGCAGAACGGTACGTGGTATCCCATGGGAGGAATGCACAACATCGTGAAAGGAATGGTGAGTTTAGCGGAGGAAAAAGGCGTAAAGATTTTATTGAATAAAAATGTTCAAAAAATTGATATTCAAGGAGATAGAGTAAATAAAATTATAACAAACGATGGAGATTTTACGGCTGATGTGGTTGTGGCGAGTGCAGACTACCATCACGTGGAAGAAAAACTTTTAGGGGATGAATTCAGGAATTATGATGAAAAATATTGGGATAAAAGAGTGATGGCTCCATCTTCATTATTATTTTATTTGGGAGTGAACAAAAGAATTCCGAAATTACAGCATCATAATCTGTTTTTCGATGCAAATTTCAAAGTTCACGCCCACGAAATATATACAGAACCCCAGTGGCCCTCGAAGCCACTTTTTTACGCATCTGCCCCTTCAAAAACTGATGATAGTGTTGCCCCCGAAGGATGTGAGAACCTATTTTTGTTAATTCCCGTTGCCCCTGATTTGGAAGATACCGACGAAATCCGTGAGAAATATTACCACATCATCATGGAACGTTTAGAAAAATATTGTGGCGTAACTATCAGAGATTCAGTTATTTACAAAAGAAGCTACGCTCACGAAGACTTTAAAAGTGATTATAACGCTTTCAAAGGAAACGCCTATGGATTGGCGAACACGCTTATGCAAACGGCACTTCTGAAGCCAACTTTAAAGAGTAAAAAAGTAAAAAATCTTTATTACACCGGACAATTAACCGTGCCAGGTCCAGGCGTTCCTCCATCGTTGATTTCGGGATTGGTGGTAGCGGGAGAAGTCATTAGAGAAATGTAACCCGATGCTTCCGCATCGGTCTTTGTAAATTTTCTTTATTCCGATGCGGAAGCATCGGGTTACAGTTAAAATGGATTTATACACAAGAACAACCCTTGAATGCAGTAAGGTCATTACTGAACATTACAGTACCTCATTCACGCTGGGCATCAAGACCTTAGATAAACGCTTTCATTTGCCCATTTATGCAATTTATGGGTTCGTTCGCTTTGCCGATGAAATTGTGGATACTTTTGAAGGATGTGATAAAAAAACATTATTAAGTCGTTTTAAATCAGATACTTATGTTGCCATCGAAGAAGGAATCAGTTTGAATCCAGTGTTGCATTCTTTTCAATTGATTGTCAATAAATATAAAATTGACCACGAATTAATTGAGTCATTTTTGCACTCAATGGAAATGGATTTGTATTATGCAGACTATAATCAAGAAGGTTACGAAGCCTATATTTACGGTTCAGCGGAAGTAGTTGGCTTGATGTGTTTGCGAGTTTTTTGTGAAGGAAATTTAGCGGAATATGATAGATTAAAAGCCGATGCAAAACGCTTAGGTTCAGCCTTTCAGAAGGTGAATTTTCTAAGAGATATTAAATCAGATTTTCAAGAGAGAGGACGTACTTATTTTCCCGATGTGGACTTCACTAATTTCACGTTAGAAGATAAAAAAACCATTGAAAATGATATTCAAGCGGACTTTGATGCCGCCCTTCGTGGAATTTTAGAATTGCCAAAAGGAGCAAAAGGAGGTGTTTATTTAGCTTATAAATACTATTTACGATTATTCAATAAAATCAAAAATTGCCCTGCCTCACGCATACAAAATGAACGGATACGAGTTCCAGATTATCAAAAAATGACATTATTAGCGAGTACTTATTTTCAAATGAGGCTTAATGTTTTATAAAAATCAACCACGAAAACCATTGGAAATTATCTGATGGTTTTTTCGTTTTTACATTCAATTTTCAAAATTAATGATTTGTTTATCAAGGACTTATAAGTCTTTTTTCTGATTCATTGTATTTTTGTTTTATTATTTATCAAAAACTAAAAAATAGTTTTCCTTTCTCAACAACTGCATCTTTTCAATTGATATTTTGTAATAATATTTTTCATTTAAACCCATTTACAAACACAATGCAACACTTCGCCAAATTTTTTAGAGGCGTACTTATGTGCGTTTTTTCGATTTTATTTTTTCAAAATGCCTTTTCACAAGTAACAGTTTCAGGAGGTTCATATACTGAAACCTTTGATGGAGTCGGTTCTGGCTTGCCAACTGGTTGGACTGTGAGAACTGGGGCTTCTTCTTCCGCATTGGGAACACCTGTTGCAACTTTTTCAACAGCAACTAATACATGGGCAAATACTGGAGGAGGATTTAAAAATTTAGCTTCTGCTGATGGTTTATCTTCTTCAAGTAATACTACTGCACAAAATGGTGCGACTGATAGAGTTATTGCTTCACGTCAAACAAGCAGTTTTGGAGACCCTGGTGCCGCTTTTGTTTTGCAATTAGCAAATACTACGGGACTAAGTAATATTCAAATCAGTTTTAAATTACAATCTTTGGATGTATCCAGCGGTAGAACAGTTAACTGGGTTGTGGATTATGGTATTGGAGCAAATCCAACTTCGTTTACACAGGTATCAATCGGTACACTTGCCACTGGTGGTAGTACATTTTCTTCTAATACTGTAACGCTAACAAATGCAATCCCCGCTGAAAATGCGAGTAATGTTTGGATTAGGATTGTAGCTTTGACGGGTTCAACTGGTTCTGGTAATCGTCCAACTGTAGGCATTGATGATTTTACACTAACAGCCAGTTCAAATGTTCCAAATTTATCTACCGCTGCCACTGCAATTTCAGGATTTAATTATGCCGAAGGAAGCGGTCCTTCAAATGCCATTAGTTATAATCTTGCTGGAAGTAATTTGAGTCCATCATCTGATAATGTAACAGTAACAGCCCCAACTAATTTTGAAGTTTCAACCTCTGCTGGTGGTACATTTACGGACAATTTACTTGTTCCCTACACTGGTGGAATTTTGCCTTCAACGCCAGTTTTTGTAAGACTAAAATCAGGATTACTCACAGGTACATACGGAGGATTGGGTGCAAACGTGACGAATGTATTAGGCTCGCTCAATGCTAATGTTAATGTAGGAGGAACGGTATCTTGTGGAAATGCAGTTACTATTTCCGTTGTTAGAAGTGCAGTTCCCGTACAAGCTGCAACAACAAGTACCACAAGTTCTACTGTCGCAGGTAGAATTACTGCCATCTTTGGTACTTCAAAAGTGTATGTTCAAGATAATACAGGAGGGATTTCAGTATTTTCTTCAAATATTGTGAGCAATAATAATTTAGTATTAGGAGATTCAATAAGGCTTACGGGTATTGCAGTAAGATTCAATGGCGAAATACAACTTACTAACATAACTTGTATTTTGAAAGTATCATCTGGAACTGTGCCAACGCCAGTAGTTTTTGATGCTAATAATCCACCCTCAGGAACAACTGTTAATGATTTTTTATGTGCTAATGAAGGACGTTTGATCAAAATTATTTCATCTAATTTTTCTTCTTCTGGAACATTTGCATCAGTTACCAATTATGGAATCATACTTTGTAATATGCAAGATGCTACCGAAATACGGATTGATGCAAATTCAACAGGTTTAATTGGGGCAACTATTCCAAGCACAGCAACGCAAGACATTACAGGTGTATTAGGCAGATATATTATAACTAATACATCCAATGTCAATACAACTGACAAACTACAAATATTCCCACGTAATTTATCGGATTTGAGTACCAGTGCTACTTCTTGTGCTGGATCAAGTAATTGCGGAGTTACTACTTTTACGGATTCACCTACAAAATTAGATATTATGAACTGGAATATTGAATGGCTCGGACACCCTTCATTTTCGAATGGACCTTCCGATAAAGCTCTTCAACAGACTAATGCTCAATCTGTTTTGAATGGTGCAGGTGCTGACGTGTATGTACTTCAAGAGATTTGTCAGTATAATTCAGCCAATCCCGCTGATAATACAACTTCTTTCGGAAAATTAGTTGAAGGATTAAATACTACCTTCGGAGTAAACGCCTATTCGGGAGAATGTTCAAATGCTGTTTCCACGAGCGGAGGAGACCTAAATCCGCAAAGGGTATGTGTAATTTATAAAAATAACGTGGTTACAAAAGTATTTTCAAGACCAATGTTTAATGGATTTACGCCTGCAACATATCCGCCAACTGGTCAACCAAGTCAGTTTTGGGCATCTGGTCGTAAACCTTTTATGTTCATGGCAAAAGTTAATATCAACAATCAACCAGATACAATTTTGTTTGTAGGCTTACACGCAAAAGCGGGTGCAGCCTTAGATGATTATGCTCGACGTAAGTTTGACGTTAAAGCAATGTATGATACTTTACAAATGCAATATCCAACTCGCAAAACTATCGTAATTGGTGATTTGAATGATGATGTTGATAAGTCTATTGCCACAACTGCCTGTAATCAATTAATAAGTAGTTATGCTCCTTTCCTATATACTAATCCAAATGAAACGGCTATAAATGGAATACGACCAAATTCTTCTTGGAATCCAATTTCAAAGATTTTAAGTGATTCATATTGTGCAAGTACAGCATCATTTCCTGACTATATTGATCATCAAATTGTTTCGAATGAATTAACTGGAAGTGGTTTTGGTTACAAATATGTGCCAGAGTCGATTGCAAGTTTCAGACCAGCAATTACAAACTATGCCAGTACAACGTCTGACCATTATGCAACAGTTGCTCGTTACGAATTTACCAGTCCTCCATCAATCACCAGCATCGCCACAGGCAACTGGTCATCCCCAACAACTTGGGATTGCAACTGTGTGCCAACTGCCACGGATAATGTTGTGATTGATAAGCCTCATACGGTAACTGTTAATTCAGCCTCACAAGCTAAATCAGTTAATTTGAAAGGATTCCTTAATTATTTAGCTCCTTTTGTGTTATCATTAGGACAATAAGTGCCAAGATGAAATTTAATTAGCATAGCACTCATGGCATGACTGATAATAACTTGTTCATTATCAACAGCTTATGAGTTTAGTCATGCCATGAGTAAATTTATACGAGTACTTAATTAAAATATACCAGTAGAAAAAACGCCCAATAATCAAAAATTATTGGGCGTTTTCAGTAAAATCAACTCGTTATTTTATGTCAAAACTCCCCTCCCCTATCTTAAACCCTTCTGAGTATAATTCAATTTTATAATGTCCTTCACGATACTGAATTGCGGTTCCACGACCGTAGATAATTTCAACGCCTTGTCCAGTATTTTGGAACTGAATATCCTTTTTTATCGTGTAA
>JAYUIP010000376.1:0-6891 GCA_043765945.1 Arcicella sp. | reverse complement strand
CCACAGGGTCGGCTGCCATCTGAATTTCTTGGGGTTCGGTGTAGTATTTTAAGTTCTTAATTGGCTTGCCCATCACATCCGCAATGGATGTTTGCTCCATGATTTTTTCCTTCGATTTCAAGATGGTTTTTGGCGTAATACCATTTTCCTGATTATACTCCATCTGAATGGCTCGCCTACGATTTGTCTCGTCAATTGCCTTTTCCATGGAACCCGTAATGCGGTCGGCGTACATCAAAACCTTGCCTCGGTCGTTTCGAGCTGCCCGTCCAATCGTCTGGATCAAGGAGCGAATGTCTCGCAAAAAACCTTCTTTATCAGCATCCATTATTGCCACTAATGAGACCTCGGGTAAATCCAAACCTTCCCGCAATAAGTTCACGCCCACCAGTACATCAAACACGCCCAAACGCAATTCCCGCAGAATTTCGATACGGTCTAAGGTCTTCACTTCCGAGTGGATATATTTACATTTTACTCCAACTCTGTCCAAATATTTCGATAATTCTTCTGCCATCCTTTTGGTTAAAGTCGTTATCAAAACTCGTTCCTCTCGCTTGATTCGTTCGTGAATTTCTTCCAATAAATCATCAATTTGATTGATACTTGGACGTACTTCAATTTCGGGATCAAGCAATCCCGTTGGGCGAATAATTTGCTCCACAACCACACCCTCCGAACGCCTTAATTCATAATCAGCGGGCGTTGCCGATACATAAACCGTTTGTCCCGTAATATTTTCAAACTCTTGGAAAGTCAGCGGACGATTGTCCATCGCCGAGGGCAAACGGAAACCATAATCCACCAAAGCCTCTTTGCGGGAACGGTCGCCTCCCCACATGGCTTTTATTTGGGGCATCGTGGCGTGACTTTCATCCACTACCAACAAAAAATCATCGGGGAAAAAGTCTAATAAACAGAAAGGTCGTTGTCCAGGTTTTCGTTGGTCAAAATAGCGTGAATAGTTTTCAATACCAGAACAATAGCCCAATTCACGCATCATTTCCAAATCAAATTCGGTGCGTTGTTTAATGCGGTCGGCTTCCAATAATCTGCCTTCCGATTCAAAGAATTTTATTTGCGAAACCAAATCATCTTGGATATAATTGATGGCGTTTATCAACACATCACGCCCCGTCACGAAGAGATTTGCAGGAAAAATGGCAATCATTTTTTCATCCGAAATCTTTTTGCCCGTCTGCGGATTGATGCGTTGAATCGTCTCAATTTCATCGCCAAAAAACATAATCCGATACCCAAAATCTGCGTAAGGCAAGCAAATATCAACGGTATCACCTTTTACTCGGAAAGTGCCACGAGTAAATTCTGCTTCGGTTCGTGAATACAAAATTTCAACCAAACGAAAGAGAAATTGATTACGGGAAATAATTTCACCCACGCCAAAACGCAAAATACTTCGGCGGTACTCTTCGGGGTTTCCCATGCCGTAAATACACGATACAGAGGCAATTACGATAATATCACGTCGTCCAGACATCAACGAAGAAGTCGTGGAAAGTCTTAATTTATCAATCTCTTCATTGATGGCAAGGTCTTTTTCGATGTAAGTATTAGTGGACGCAATGAAGGCTTCGGGTTGGTAATAATCGTAGTAAGAGACAAAATATTCAACGGCATTTTCTGGAAAAAACTGTTTGAATTCTCCGTAGAGTTGAGCAGCAAGGGTTTTGTTGTGGCTCAAAACCAAAGTCGGGCGATTGACCTGTGTAATCATATTTGCCACCGTGAAAGTCTTTCCAGAACCTGTTACGCCCAAAAGCGTTTGGGCTTCTTCGCCATTCACAACACCCTCCACGAGTTTAACGATTGCTTGGGGTTGGTCGCCCGTTGGTTTGTATTCAGAAGTTAATTTAAAGTCCATTTTTGAGTATTTTGTAAAGAGTAAAGTTAAGGAATAAAAGGCGGAATTCACAGTACCCTGTTAAGCGGATTTTGGGGATTTAGGTTATAAAAAAGAGCCAAACTTTGGGGGTTGACTCTTTATTAAAATCGTTCAATTTAAAAATTTTGATTAATCTTTCAAACCCGCTTCGCCTCCTCCCAATACACATCCATTTCCGCCAAAGTCATGTCTTGCAAAGTCTTTCCTTGTTCTTTTGCTCTTGCTTCTAAATGGTTGAAACGCTTGATGAATTTACGATTGGTACGTTCTAAAGCGGTTTCCACATTAATGTTGATAAAACGGGCATAATTAACCAATGAAAACAACAAATCGCCAAATTCAGCCTCAGCTTTTTCCACATTTATGGCTTGGTTATCCACAACATTAAACTCATTTTTAAATTCCTCCATTTCTTCCTCAACTTTTTCCCACACTTGGGTTTTTTCTTCCCAATCAAATCCCGCTCCACGGGCTTTTTCTTGAATTCGCATGGCTTTCACCAAGGCGGGTAGAGAGGCAGGAACACCACCCAAAACGGATTTATTCCCTCCGCCTTCTTTCAATTTAATGGCTTCCCAATTTTGCTTTACTTGCTCTTCGTTTTCTACTTTCACATCTCCGTATATGTGTGGGTGACGGTGAATTAATTTCTCACAAATCCCGTGCAGAACGTCCGAAATATCAAAGGCATTTGTTTCTGAAGCAATCCTTGAATAAAACACCAAGTGCAACATCACATCGCCTAATTCCTTCTTAATTTCCTGTATATCGCCTTCCATGATGGCATCCGAAAGTTCGTAGGTTTCTTCGATGGTGAGGTGTCTGAGGCTTTCGATGGTCTGTTTTTTATCCCACGGACACTGCTCACGGAGTTCATCCATGATGGTGAGAAGGCGGTCGAAAGCCATTAATTGAACTTGGCGTTTTGGCGGAAGATTATTGAAGTCTTGATTCATGTTTCATTAATTATGAACACAAAGATAGAAGGTTCTGGATTGATTCTTGAAATTAAGCAAACTCTATTGGGCAAAGCCTCTTTATTCCGTATTTTTGTGAAAATTTTAAAGTATGATAGGTTTCCAACCTGTCCTTAGTACATAAAATAGACAGGACTATGCGTCTCAGTTGGAAACCTGTCATTCGTAAAAAAGTATGTTAAGAACTCACAATAACGGCGAACTCCGCCTCGCTCATGTAAACCAAACCATAACCCTTTGCGGTTGGGTACAACGCACCCGTGACAAAGGGGGTATGATTTGGATTGACCTCCGTGACCGCTACGGCGTTACACAATTGATGCTCGAAGAAGGCAAAACACCCAAAGAGATTTTGGATTTATCTCGTACTTTCGGTCGTGAATTTGTTATCTCAGCCACGGGTTTAGTGGTTGAACGTTTATCGAAAAATGACAAAATGCCTACGGGTGATATTGAAATAAAAATCACTGAACTTTCTGTATTAAATCCTGCTAAACTTCCTCCATTTTTAATTGAGGACGAAACCGACGGTGGGGATGACATCAGGATGAAATATCGTTACCTTGATTTACGTAGAAATCCTGTTCGTCAGAATTTAATATTGCGTCATAGCGTAGCAAAATTCACTCGCCAATACCTTGACAATCAAGATTTTATTGAAGTTGAAACGCCCGTATTGATTAAATCAACGCCCGAAGGAGCGAGGGATTTTGTGGTACCTTCACGAATGAATCCAGGAGAGTTTTACGCTTTGCCACAGTCGCCCCAAACCTTCAAACAGTTATTGATGGTATCGGGTTTTGACCGTTATTATCAAATCGTAAAATGTTTCCGTGACGAAGATTTACGTGCCGACCGTCAACCTGAATTTACCCAGATTGACTGCGAAATGTCATTCATCGAACAAGAAGATATTCTCAATATGTTCGAGGGATTGATTCGCCATCTTTTCACGGAAGTAAAAGGATTGGATTTGGGCGAAGTTTCCCGCATGACCTACGACCACGCCATGAAATTTTATGGTTCAGACAAACCCGATATTCGTTTTGATATGAAGTTTGTTGAGTTAAAAAATAGCCCCCTAACCCCCAGTGGGGTAACTTCAGACATCGTTATTGACTTGGTTTCTGGAAGGGATTTTCCTGTTTTTGATTCAGCTAATACCGTTGTCGGAATTTGTGCCAAAGGTTGTGCCGAATACACCCGTAAGCAAATGGACGAATTGACTGATTTCGTAAAACGCCCTCAAATTGGTGCGAAGGGCATGATTTACCTTCGTTACAACGCCGATGGAAGTTTGAAATCGTCAGTAGATAAATTCTATTCAGAAGAAGATTTGAAGAAATGGGCGGAAGCCTTCGGAGCAGAGAAATCGGGATGCCGACCAGGTGATTTAATGTTAATACTCTCTGGCGATGGTGATAAAGTTCGGAAGCAATTAAATGAATTACGCTTAGAAATGGGTAATCGTCTCGGACTTCGTGACCCCAAAAAATACGCTGCTCATTGGGTGGTTGATTTTCCATTATTGGAATACGGCGAAGCAGACGACCGTTGGTTTGCCATGCACCACCCATTTACCAGTCCGAAACCAGAGGATATGAAATATTTGGAAACGGGTGAATTAGGGAAAATTAGAGCCAATGCCTACGATTTAGTAATCAATGGCGTTGAAGTTGGCGGTGGTTCAATCCGTATTTTCCAAAAAGAATTACAGGCAAAAATGTTCGGTGTTTTAGGGTTTACGGACGAAGAAGCCAAACACCAATTTGGTTTCTTGATGGATGCTTTTGAATATGGAGCACCTCCGCACGGTGGTTTAGCTTTTGGTTTCGACAGACTTTGTTCATTATTTGGCGGTTCGGATTCCATTCGTGATTTTATTGCCTTCCCAAAAAACAACTCAGGAAGAGACGTAATGATTGATTCACCTTCAACGATTGATGATAAGCAATTGAATGAATTAAAAATTCGGACGGTGGTTTAGGGAAAGATATTTCACTGGTTTTAAGGACGGCTTCGCTTTGAACGAAGCCGTCCTTTTTTACAAGTTACTTTGCTTTATTCAAAAACATTGAATAACTTCATTTTTCGCAAAACATTCTCTCAGATTACGCATCCCATTATCATTTACTCATTCAATTAATTTACTCATCATGGAAACCCTCAAATTATCAATTCAAAACCACATTGCCCACGTCATTATCAATCGTCCCGACAAAATGAATGCCCTCAATCAGACCGCTTGGGATGAGATTACGGAGGTTTTTGAATATCTCGATGAAAATCAAGAAGTCAGAGTAATTGTTTTGGAGGGTGGAGAGTCCAAGAATTTCTGTGCTGGAATTGACCTTAGTTTATTGATGTCAGTTTCTCAAAACAATAGCAAATGTGAGGGACGAAAAAGGGAGAAATTGCGTAAGAATGTCTTGAAACTTCAAGCTCCAATCAATGCGATTGAAAATTGTTCAAAGCCCGTTTTAGCGGCAATTCATGGCGGGTGTATTGGTGGTGGCATAGATTTAGTTTGTGGTTGCGATATGCGTTACTGCACAGATGATGCCTATTTTACCATCAAAGAAATTGACATGGGTATGGTCGCAGATTTAGGAACATTACAAAGACTACCAAAGCTCATTAACGAAGGAATTGTGCGAGAAATGGCATATACAGGACGCAACATAGAAGGGCGAGAAGCAGAGCGAATTGGTATCGTAAACCGTTCATTTTCAGACAAATTCACTATGATGATAGAAGTAATGAAAATTGCCGAAACGATTGCCCAAAAATCTCCGTTATCTATCAGAGGAACAAAACATATTCTCCTCCACACCCGTGACCATTCCGTTGCCGACGGACTCAATTACATAGCCACTTGGAATGCCGCTATGTTGCTCTCAGCGGATTTACAAGAGGCTTTTGAGGCAAAAATGGGGAAGAGAGAGGGGGTTTTTGAGGGTTAAGATAAACCTATATATCGTAAGAATTTTTAATTGAAGTATTACCAGAGAATCTAAATTTGAAATTGTATTTTTAACTTTATGTGCGAATTATTAATAAAACCTCACGACCTCACAGTCAAATGCTAACGAACTTACAAATAAAAAACTACGCTCTCATTGAGCATTTGGACTTCGCTCCCGACCGTGCCTTAAACATCATCACGGGCGAAACGGGTGCGGGAAAATCCATTATGTTGGGAGCAATTGGCTTGTTATTGGGCAATCGTGCCGATACTCGCACGCTCTATAATCCAACTGAAAAATGTGTGATTGAGGGTGAATTTAATATTTCGGGGTATATCATGCGAAGTATTTTTGAGGAAGAGGAATTGGATTATGAAGAGCATTGCATCATCCGCCGAGAGATTTCTCCACAAGGTAAAACTCGTGCCTTTGTGAACGATACACCCGTGAATTTGGAAACCCTAAAAAAGGTTACTTCACAACTGATGGACGTACATTCTCAACACGATAATTTACTGTTGGGAGCGAATGATTATCAACTCCAAATCGTGGATACTTTTGCCCAAAATCACGAGTTTTTGGATAAATATAAAGCTGATTATCAGACCTATAACAAGGCTCATCGCACGTATGACCAGTTATTGAGTGAAGCAAAAGATTCTAAAAAAGAGTTTGATTATAACGCTTTTCTGTTGGATGAATTACAAAAAGTAAAACTCAAAGGTAATGAATTGGAAGGCTTAGAATTAGAATTAAACAAGCTCGAAAATGCCGAAGAAGTTAAGTCGAAATTGTTATTGGTGACTGAATATTTGAACGATCCAGAACAATCAATCATCATATTTTTAACCAGTGCCGTTGCCAATTTTAATGGAATAAGTAGCTTCGGAGAACAATATGAGCAATTGAGAAGTCGCTTGCAAAGCTGTTTGATTGAGTTAAAAGATATTGCCGTAGAAGTAGAATCAGAGGCGGAAGAAGTGGAGTTGGATAATGAAAAAATCTCGACCATTCAACAACGACTTGATTCATTGTATAATTTATT
>JAYUIP010000375.1:0-6897 GCA_043765945.1 Arcicella sp. | reverse complement strand
CATTGTTTGGGTAACGTGGTTTGAAATAATGGCAGCGGGAGTAGTTTTTTATTTTTATCTAAAAATACTCAATTTAAGTCGTTTTGCTTCTTTAATTGGAGGGTTATGTTACGCCTATTGTGCCTACGGAGTGATTTCATCCACTTGGGTAAATCGTTTTGAAATAGAATTATTCAATAATGCTTTGTTGCTTTTAGCCTTAGAGAGGTTTTTCCAAAAGAAATCTTGGTGGTTGATTCCTATTGCCATTGCCTTGATGACAATAGATATGCCCTTCAACCTTTATCCGTTCAGTTTCTTGATTTTAGGGTATTGTGTATTTAGACATTTGATAATGGACGGTCATTTCTCCATAAAAATAGTTAGCACATTGGTTTGGATGTTGGGTTTAGGCACTTTGGGCGTGGCGATGGGTGCGGTACTGGGTTTCGGAGAATTAGACCAAATGATGGACAGTCCTCGTGTGAGTGGAGGACAATCTTTCGTAGGTACATTGATAGACCAAGGGCTTTCTGGGACAATAAGTGGCAAGGAATTACTGACCTGCATCACCCGAACTTTCTCTAATGATATGCAAGGAACGGGCTTAGAATATCAAGGTTGGAGCAATTATCTCGAAGCTCCAATGTTTTATGTCGGTCTTATTTCTTTGATTTGTTTACCCCAATTATTTCAATTTACAGATACCACTCGCACACGAGTTTATAGTGGTTTATTGGTTTTGGTATTTATTCCCGTTTTCCTCCCGTTTTTCCGCTTTGCTTTTTGGGCTTTCACGGGCGATTATTATCGAACCTACTCCCTTTTTATTGGTATTACACTATTGACTTTGGGCATGAAAGCACTCAGTGAAATTGAAAAGCAACAAAAAATTGATTGGAAAGTTCTTGTTATATCCTTAATTGGCTTGTCTGGGCTTATGTTTTTACCCTTAGCTGACGATGTTAATATTCAAAAAGGAGTACGGTCATTGGTAATTTTATTTTTAGTGATTAATGCAGGGTTGTTGTGGTTAATATCTTCACCATCATTGCGAAATATTGGGCAAGTTACTCTCTTAATAGTAGTGTGTATTGATTTAGGCATCAATGCATCTCGAACCATCAATATTTCCAAGAGAGAAGCCCTCACTCGTGAAGAATTATCCGAAAAAACAGGATTCAATGATTATTCAAATGATGCGATTGCTTACGTTAAATCGGTGGATAAATCGCCTTTCTATCGAATAGAGAAAGGTTTTGGTTCGGGACCAAGCCGTTATCAAAGCACCAATGATGCCAAATGTCAAGATTATTATGGCATAAAATCCTATCATTCCTTCAATCAGCCCAATTATATCCGTTTTATGACCGCCTTGAAAGTGGTGGATAAAAACAATGAAATTACCTCTCGTTGGTGTACGGGTTCGCCGATGAATACGCTTTGGCATAGTTTTGTGGGCGTAAAATATTTTTTATCAAGAACGTCTGATAATATATCTTTAACGGGTTATGATTCCCTCAAAACGTTTAATGACATCAAATTAGTCAAAAACCGTTTTGCCATGCCGTTGGGAATAACCTATGATACATACATGACAGAAGATGATTTTGAGAAAAACAATTATCCAAATATCTACGCTTCAAAAGCGATGTTGAAGAGTTGTATCGTTGATAGAACCTTAATTACGCAATTATCGGGACTTCAAAAAATACAAGGAATAGATACAACGCAAGTCTTGGCAAATGGAGAATTGGAGCAAGAATATCATAAATTAACGACTGATACACTCCAAATATCATCTTTCAGAAATACCAATATCAAAGGTAATATCAACCTAAAATCCAAGAAAATTCTTTTCCTTTCCATTCCATTCGATAAAGGCTGGCACGCTACCGTAAATGGCAAAGTAACTGATTTACAGCGAGTTCAGTGGGGATTGACGGGCTTAGTTTTAGATAAAGGAACGCATCAAATTGAATTATCATTTACGCCCCCTTATCGAAAAGAAGGAACAATCGTTTCGTTAATTGCTTTGGGATTATTTAGTTTGGGATTGGTGATTTCGAGGAGGAGTAAAAAAGATTAATTCTCAATAAGCAATGTTCAATGAACAATTTTCAAGTAGTTTAGAGTGTAAAAAAGGGCTAACTCTTTAACCGTCCGTTACTTGAAAATTGAACATTCCAGCCGTTGTGGGTATTTTTTCCACCCACAACACTTGCGAAAGCAACTTGCCGACTATGGAAAATTTTATTTAATATACTGATAACCAGAATATTATTTATAAAAAATATTCTTTACCTTTAAATTTGGTGCGTTGTTTTCGCAAGTGTTGTTGGTAGAAAAATACCAACAACGGCACTAATAGATATTTTACTCATAACTCATAGCTCAAACCTAATAGCTACAAAAAAAGTCCCTCCAAAAATGAATTTGAAAGGACTTCGTGACGATGAGGAGACTCGAACTCCTACAAGATTGCTCTAACTACCACCTCAAAGTAGCGTGTCTACCAATTTCACCACATCGCCGTTTTGATGATGTAAAATTAGGTAAAAATTAATTATTAACAAGCGTTTGAGGCTTGACGAATTAGGAAAGAGGTAAAATTTGTTTTAAAAGTCTGATAATCAATATAATTACAATTAAATAAAAAGAACAATGTCATTAGAATTTGAAGGAAATTTAGTTAAAGTTCTGTCCGAAGTGACGGGACAGGGAAAAAATGGTGCTTGGGTAAAGCAAGATTTTGTATTAGAAACGGAAGATCAATATCCTAAGAAAGCCTGTTTTTCTGCTTGGGGAGACAAAGTTGCGGATTTGAAAGCACTATCTTTGGGTGAAAAACTGAGGGTAACATTTAATGCCGAATCTCGGGAGTATAATGAAAAATGGTACACGGATCTGAGAGCTGTTAAGATAGACCAAGTTAGCGGCAGTTCATCCGCTCCATCATCAGTTCCAGCTCAAAGTCAAGGCTCAACAGCCCCAAGACATGCACCACCCGTGGCAGATTTGCCATCGTTTAGTGCAGATGATCAAGACTTGCCTTTTTAAGGTTTTCAATCAATATTCGGGCGTATTTTGTATTAATTCTTGATATAAAGTACGCCATTTTTATGCTCAAAATTTTCCCTAATTGCTTTCCTTAATATTTATTCTTTAACACATCAAATAAAATGGAATTTAATTTTGAAAATTTAGATGAACAAACTCGTTTGGCAATGATTTCAGAGGTTAAAACTGACATTGATAAAAAAGCGATTTATTATAGTAAACGTTTTACCAAATATGGACGAATTAAGTATTTAGCTTTATTATTAGATGCCGTAAAATCTGGTAACGAACAAACACTTGCTAGGTCAATAAAGTTTAATTATTGTTTTGTAGAAACTGAGAAAAGGGAAGGGAAAAATGGAATTACTCAAGCCAATATTCCAAAAAATGCCAATCAAGTCTTTGCGGAAGGCGAGTTTAATCGTTTCTATATCAGAGCATTAGCAAAAATTGCCATTTCAACAAATCGTGAATTATCTATTTATAGAGCAAAAGATTCAAAATCGCCAAGACCTGAATCTGAACAATTGATTGGTAAAAATATTGATTCCGTAAATTTGCTTTACGATTTACGAAATAATATTGGCGTTGATTCAGCATTTGGGTTGCCCTCGGGACCTAATAGTGGGCTTTCGGTTAGGTTGAGTTAGTAAATGCCACTAAATGCGTAAGCCTTCGGTAAAAACTGAAAGCTTACGTATTTAGTGGCATTTTTTTCAAATTTAACAAAAAACCTTTAAAATTATCAAACCGTAACTGCACAAAGCCATTCTGGGCGAGTAGTCACAACTTTCGCTCGTAATTCATTTAAAATCGAATACAATCCAAAATAAGTACGGTTAATATATAGTCCGTGCTGTGAACCTCTGGCTACTTTTGAGGTCTTTAACTCTTCTAAGTTCGATAATTTTTCAGCGTATTGATAAACGCTTTCAAAATAATTGTCATCAGCAAAATCAAACTCTCCCACTGAAAAAGGTTTGCCTAATAAATAAATCATTTCCTTGAATAAATCTGTAAAGAAAATGGCTTCTTTATCGTTATCATACTCCGTAATGAACTCTAATTTTCTAAAAATTTCAACTGTCCTTTCATTATCTTGAAGTGTGTCAAAATTCAACAAAGCGAAATAATTATCATAGAAAAAATCTGGAATTACTTTAATGCAACCAAAATCAATTACACCCAAAGTTCCATCGTGTCGCAACAAGAAATTACCTGGATGTGGATCAGCGTGGACTTGTTTAAGGGTATGAATTTGATAATCATAAAAATCCCAAAGCAATTGCCCGATGCTGTTTCTGGCTTCCTGAGTTGGATTTGTTGCTAAAAACTCATTCAAGTGAAAACCTTGTAACCAATCCATCGTCAAGATTTTATCACAAGAGTATTCTGGATAATATTTTGGAAAAAACAACCCTTTGATATGAGAACAAGCCTCCGAAATTTCAACCGAACGATTCAATTCAAGGACATAATCTGTTTCTTCCAACAATTTTTCACGAACCTCTCCCATGTACCTATCCACGTCTTTTTCGTTCAAGCCAAACATGGCAATCGCAATGGGACGAATCATATTCAAGTCACTACCAATGCTCTCTGAAACGCCTGGATATTGAACCTTTACTGCTAATTCTTTACCATCTTTTACAGCTTTGTGAACTTGTCCAATTGAAGCCGCATTGGCAGCATTCATGTCAAAAGTATCAAACATTTCTTGAGGTGCTTTTCCGAAATGTTTTCTAAAAGTTTTCACTACCAAAGGTCCCGAAAGAGGAGGAGCTGAATACTGAGACATCGCAAATTTTTCCCGATATGCACGTGGCAACATTCCTTTATCCATGCTCAACATTTGCGTTACTTTGAGGGCAGAACCCTTCATTTCACTTAAAGATGAGTAAATATCAGCAGCATTATCTTGATGTAATTCTTCCTTAGTGGTTTCAGAATCAATTATTTTTTTAACATTATATTTTAAATAATTTCCACCAATTTTCACCCCAGTCTTAACAAACTGCATCGAACGAGCTACTTTTGAAGTAGGAATTGAATTTTGTTCTTTCATATTTTAGAAGGTCATTTAGACCACGGATTGCTTGGAGAATTATCTATTTTGGTACATAAATTTGGCAAAATCTAAAACCGTGTCAAGGGCAGAAGAACCAATTAAATCGAATGATGTATTCACAGATTTTTCAATCATTGCATCAGTTTGTTCAAAACCTTTTGATTTGTCTTTCACCCAAAAATCTAAAACCATTAAAAATTGTAACCAAAAGGCATCTGGATAGCGTTCGTCTATAAATTTGCGAGGTTGAACTTCTCTACTTTCTTTTCCCTCCATGATTAAATCACGGGCATATTCTTTGTAAGCCGTCTTCAAATCCGTCATAAATACAGGCGTTTTCATCCGTCTTTTGTCAATTAATCGCCAAGTTTGAGAAGCATAACTTCTATTATTTTTTAGGACTTCAATCCAAGTGTAATAAAAAGCCAACAATTTTTCTCTCACACTGTATGTCGAATAAACAGAGTCAGCCTCAATTTTGGTAATTGTTTCTCTAAAAAAACTTAACCAAATATCGCTTTCCAATAATTCAAATGAATTATAGTGGTCGTAGAACTCAATTTCTTTCATTTTTAATTTCTTCGTAAACGAAAAAACTGAGGCAGGAGCGGTTCCGTTTTCGAGGAAAAACTCAATATATGCTTGCTTTATTTTATCTATTTTTTCCATGATTTTTGGTTAAACTATGGTTCTATATTAATAACACCAAGCCTAAAAGCATTGTTTCTTTTTTAGTGATTTATTCGTACTGATTACAAAAAAAACTACTTCTCCATTACAGAAAGGTAGTTTTTGATGATTAATTTGTGTTATTAGACTATTTATTTATCACAATTCTTTGAGTTGAAGTTTCATTGCCCGAGGTTACTCTTAGCAAATAAGTACCAATTCTTAATTTCTCATTTTTAAGGATATAAATGTTGCTTTTCTGACCTTCGTATATATCTTCATAAATCAGAATTCCTCTCATATCGAACACGCTAATATTCAAGTCTTTTTCGCCTTTAAATAATACTTTAACTTTTGTATTGTTTGTAACTGGATTGGGTTCAATTGAAATTGTTAGCGATTCTTTTTCCTCCAAAGGCTCCAAACTTTGCAATAACCTTTGCCTTCTTAAACTGCTTTGAAGTGCCGCCCTGGTTCTATTTTTTTGTTCAAGCGTAAAAGTATTCATACATCGATCTGGAGAATAATCCATGTAATTTTCAATCATGTTAACACTTATAACTCCTCCACAATTCGAGGTCAATCTATTACAATTTGTGCTATTGTTCATAATTTCAATTATGGGTGTATCATTACAATAGTCATTTCCACAAGAAATATCTCCATTTGGATGCAACAAGCCCAACCAATGACCAACTTCGTGCGTTGTGGTTCTACCTAAATTATAACTGTTTCTGAGTGTCCCACAACACGTTCCAAAATTCTGGTAATCTATTAATACGCCATCAAAAATCTGTTGTCCAGCAATGTCATCAGGTGTCGTTTCAAGACCAATCAGATTACTATCGTAGGGGAATTCAGAGTAACCGATTGTACCATTTTTTCCTTTCACCACCCATATATTCAAATATTTTTCATAGTCCCACTGCATTAATTTTGCCAAACTTGCACCATCATACTGCAAATCAAAACTTACTTTTGGGTTGTAAGTCCTTGTTATTCCATTAGTTACATTTCCTTTGGGGTCTTTCAAGGCTAATTCAAATTCAATTTCCAAATCTGCCCCAACAAGATTTGAATTAAATCCATTAGTTCCAGTTTTACGCCGATAATCTTCATTC
>JAYUIP010000374.1:0-2425 GCA_043765945.1 Arcicella sp. | reverse complement strand
GGCGTTCTCCAAAATCAGAATACTATCCAAAACTCAGAGATGTCTTGGGGTTATCTTCGATTGATGAATTTTTCAATGATTTACCCCCCCCATTTTATAAACATCTCATAATCAATTAGTTATAAAACGAAAAAAGCCCTCAGAAACAAATCTAAGGGCTTTTTGCATTTATAGTTAAATACTAAAACTTAACTACTAAAACCTATTACCTAAAAATCTACACTGTCCAACGAGCCTTACGATACGAACCCGCACCTGCCTTCTCGGCAACCGTTTTTGCCTCCTTTGAAGCCTCAACTTGTTGCAATTCTTCTTTTGAAGTAATTACATAGTCTAAGTATTTACGTACACCCGTTCCTGCTGGGATTAAGTGTCCTACAATTACGTTTTCTTTCAAGCCATCTAATGTATCTGCCTTCGCACGGATTGATGCTTCCGACAATACCTTTGTTGTCTCTTGGAATGATGCCGCTGAGATGAACGAATCAGTTCCCAACGATGCTTGTGTGATACCTTGCAAGTTTGGATGTGAAACGGCTGGTTCAGCATCACGAACAGATACGATTTTCAAGTCACGACGCTTCAATGATGAGTTTTCATCACGTAACGCACGAGCCGATACAATCATACCTACTTTCATGTGTTCAGAATCTCCCGCTTCCATTACCACTTTTTGGTCAGTAATTTTATCGTTTTCCTCACGGAATAAGAACCTATCCACATTTTGTCCGTTCAAGAACATCGTGTCTCCTGATTCATCAATAATCACTTTCTGCATCATCTGACGCACGATTGACTCAATGTGCTTATCGTTAATCTTCACACCTTGAAGACGATATACATCTTGAATTTCATTCACCAAATACTCCTGTACCGCTGTTGGTCCTTTGATTGCCAAAATATCTGATGGCGTAATGGCACCATCCGAAAGTGGAATACCTGCACGCACAAAGTCGTTATTTTGAACCAAAATGTGTTTCGACAATGGCACTAAATATTTACGTTCGGCACCGTCTTTGGCACGTACATAAATCTCACGATTACCACGTTTGATACCTCCCAACGTAATTACTCCGTCAATTTCAGAAACAACCGCTGGGTTTGATGGATTACGAGCCTCAAATAATTCCGTTACTCGAGGAAGTCCACCCGTGATGTCACGAGTTTTACCTGCCGCACGTGGGATTTTTGCCAAGATTTGTCCTGGTTTAATTTTAGCACCGTTTTCAATTGCCAAACGAGCCGCTACTGGAACGTTGTAAATTACTGGTTCTTCTGCACCTTTAATATTGATGATGATGGCAGGATTTTTCGTCTTATCTTTCGATTCGATAATTACCTTCTCACGCAATCCTGTTTGCTCATCGGCTTCATCCTTGTAAGTGATGTTTTCTTCGATAGCATCAAATTCCGCTTTACCTTCAACTTCTGAAAGGATAACCGCATTATATGGATCCCAAGCACAAATCTCTTCACCTTTTGTTACCGTTTGTCCGTCTTTAACTCTCAAATATGAACCATAAGGAACGTTGTTTGAAATATAAACTTGCGTTAAAGTGGCTGGATTCAAGATTTGAACTTCACCCGAACGTCCCATTACAATTTCAACTGATTTTCCTTCTGAGTCAATTGACGTTACGGTTTTAACCTCTTCAAACTTGATAATACCGTCAAATTTAGCTTTGATAGTTGCATCCAACGTTACATTTTGAGCCGTACCACCCACGTGGAATGTACGTAACGTAAGTTGTGTTCCTGGCTCACCGATTGACTGTGAGGCAATTACACCCACCGCTTCACCAATACTTACCATTTTACCCGTTGAAAGGTTACGTCCATAACATTTTGCACAAACGCCACTACGAGTTTCACAAGTTAATACCGAACGAATTTCGATTGAATCAATTGCAGTATCATCGACGCTAAGGGCTGCCTTTTCGTTGATTTCTTCACCCGCTGTGATTAATAATTCATTCGTAACTGGGTCATACACATCATGGATAGACACACGACCAAGGATACGTTCTGACAAGGGTTCAATAATTTCTTCGTTGTCTTTCAAAGCCGAAACTTGTAAGCCACGAAGCGTTCCACAGTCAGTTTCGTTGATGATAACGTCTTGGGCAACATCATGCAAACGACGAGTTAAATAACCCGCATCGGCAGTTTTCAAAGCAGTATCGGCAAGACCCTTACGAGCACCGTGCGTTGAGATGAAGTATTCAAGTACGTCAAGACCTTCCTTAAAGTTAGAAAGAATTGGGTTTTCGATGATTTCACCCACCGAACCTTGTAAGTTCTTTTGGGGTTTTGCCATCAAACCACGCATACCACCTAATTGACGAATTTGCTCACGAGAACCACGGGCTCCAGAGTGCATCATCATGTAGATTGCGTTAAATCCTTGCTTATCATTCTCCATTTG